>JBGSWC010000397.1:0-5968 GCA_041752635.1 Pirellulales bacterium
GTCGACTTCGCCTCCAATAGCTATCGCACAAATCGAAAACCCAACGAGGCAGTAGACAAATTTTGCATCCATGCTTGTGACCTCCAGCATTCCTTGCGGTGGTCGAGTCGTTGTGTCGCCTCGAGTGGCGACTACTTACTCGGCTCAGTCATTTTTCGGGGTTCTAGCAGTTGTGCGAGTCGTTCAGCCGGCACGGCCTGCTTTTCAATACTAATTTCGCGAATCGTTTTGTTCTCTTTGAATGCCGCCTTGGCCAAATTGGCGGCTGCTTCATAGCCAATTTCTGGAGCCAGTGGCGTCACCATCATCAGCGATTGTTCGACGAGTTCGGCACAACGTTGTTCGTTGACGGTCAATCCATCGAGCAATTTGTCGACCATCACGTTGGTGCAATTTCCGAGCAGCTTGACAGATTCCAGGAACGCATCGATCATCACCGGCATTGCAACGTTCAACTCGAACAGCGAACCAATGCCCCCCATTCCAGCCGCGGTCACCGTGGCGTCGTTGCCAATGACACGGCAAGCTACCTGCATGACCGATTCGCAGATCACCGGATTCACCTTGGCCGGCATAATTGACGAACCAGGTTGAATTTCGGGCAACATCAATTCAAACAAGCCGCACCGTGGGCCGCTTCCTAAGTGGCGGATGTCGTTCGCGATTTTTGAAAGCGACACCGCGATGGTCTTGAGTTCACCGTGAGCTTCGACAAAGGAATCCTTCGCGGCCTGCGCCTCGGGGTGGTTCTGCGCCTCGGCAAATTCGAGTTTCAGGCTCTCGCTGAGAGCGGCACAGACTTTGGCGGCGAATTCAGGATGGGTATTGATGCCCGTGCCAACGGCAGTACCGCCGATGGGCATGTTTTCGAGCAGCCGAGCTTTCGCGCGCGAAGCACGAATCGCCGAGTAACGCGCTTGTGCCGCATAACCAGCAAATACCTGTCCGACACGAATTGGTGTCGCATCCATTAGATGAGTGCGACCAATTTTGACGATTTTATCCCAGTCAGAAGCTTGGCGTTCGAGTTGCGCGGCAAGTCGCTCGAGCGCGGGCTCAAGTGAGTTTGCGATCGCGACCGCGCCGGCGATATGCATCGCGGTCGGGAAAGTGTCGTTCGACGATTGCCCCATATTGACGTGATCGTTGGGATGTACGCTTCCCTCTTTGCCTTTCGCCCCCAGGCCAAAGCCAAGTACCATGTTGGCGAGATTGGCGATCACCTCGTTGGCGTTCATGTTAGTTGAGGTGCCCGATCCGGTCTGATAGATATCGACCGGGAAGTGGGCATCATGTTCGCCGGCGGCCACCGAACTGGCGGCTTCGACGATCGCGGTGGCCCTGGTTTTGTCGAGCTTCTCAAGCCCGAGATTGGCTTTCGCGCAGGCGGCTTTTAGTTGTCCGAATGCGTGTATGACCGCACCGGCGACAGGCTCGTGTGCGATTGGGAAATTGTCGACCGCACGTGCCGTCGAAGCGCCATAGAGCGCATCGTGTGGCACTTGCATCGGTCCCATTGTGTCGCGTTCGGTCCGGAATTCAGCCATGAGGGTGCTCGCAAACTAAGCCGTGGAATTGTGTGCAGGTAAGACAGTTTCGCCCAGGTCGGGCTGCTAGCACAGGGCCCACCGCGCGACGATAATAGGAGTTTCACTCGACTAGCGAAACGTTAAATTCGAGTGTGCTATCTTAGTAAACTGGGGCGCGATGCAACGACTCCGTGCGGCTGTCGCCACCCCTCTAACAATTTGGGCTAGCATGACGATTCTCGACAAGATTATGGCGACGAAACGGCAAGAAATCGCCGCTGCAAAGCAGCGAGTGAGCCTCAATGAGCTCGAGTCGCAAGCGGCCGCGGCACCGCCGACCCGCGATTTCTTTGCCGCGCTGGCGGACCCCGGGTCGATCAAGTTGATTGCCGAAGTGAAGAAGGCGAGCCCTTCAGCCGGCCTTATTCGCGACGATTTTGAGCCGGTCGACATAGCGAAAATCTATGAACTGCACGGCGCGACGTGCATCAGCGTGCTAACTGACGAGTTATACTTTCAAGGGCACCTCGACTATCTGCAACGAATTCGCGCGTCGGTCAATTTGCCGATTTTGCGAAAAGACTTTATCGTCGACCGATATCAACTGGTCGAAGCTCGAGCCGCCGGCGCCGACGCCGTGTTGCTGATTGCCGAGTGTCTCGCACCAGCGGAGCTAGCCGACTTGGTGTCGGAATCGCTTTCGCTCAAGTTGACACCGCTGGTCGAACTCTACGATCCGGCCAATTTGCCAGTCGTCCTGGCCAGCGGCGCGAAGTTGATCGGTGTCAATAATCGAAACCTCCACACATTTGAAGTCGACTTAGGAAATACGCTCAAACTTCGCGAACTTGTCCCGCGCGACTGTGTTCTCGTCGGCGAGAGTGGTATCCGCAACCACGACGACGTTGTCAGACTCGAGCAAGCGGGTGTTAATGCGATTCTTGTGGGAGAATCGCTGATGCGTGAGCACGATATTGGTGCTGCAGTCGATCGGCTGCTCAGGGGCGAGAGGTGATCTTCCGCATGCGGAGTACGTCCCTCAATTTCACCGAGGGCTGTTTGCCATTTTGCGGGCCGACGGCGGTAATGTTATCTGGAAAAAAATCAAAATTGAAATCGAAGTTTCGATTTTGCTGCTATGCCAGGGCGATCGGTTCGACCGGCTCATGATCGCCTAGGCGATGGCTGAAGACTTCACGGCGGTAAGCACTGATTCACAGTGGGAAGACGATTCTTTAACGCGACTCTGGTGAGCTAGCCGCCGCAGCCTCACTTTCACCGGGTTCTTGTACCGATGTAGCCTCGGGTGGCTGAACCGGCTCAATCTCGTCGAGCGGCCCAAGACGTTCAAGCATGGGCCATTTCAATGCCACAACCACCACGGTAACCAGCGTCATCACTCCACCGCCGCAGACGGCGATGATAGGTCCAAAAATGCCAGCCGCCACGCCCGACTCGAATTCACCGATCTCGTTGCTCGTGTTGACAAAAATTGCGTTGACAGACGCCACGCGGCCACGGAGTTCGTCGGGCGTAAGCACTTGCAACAGCGTCGAGCGAATGATGACCGAAACACTGTCGGCCGCACCAAGCACGAACAATGCCCCCAGCGACAATGCGAATGACTGCGACGCACCAAACACAATCGTTGCCATTCCAAAAGCTGCGACCGACAAGAATAGCGTGAGCCCCGTTCGACGGATCGAAGACTTACGCGCCAGCCAAAGTCCCACCACAATCGCGCCAAGCGACGGCATCGCGCGCATCCAGCCATATCCAGTCGCGTCGACATGCAACACGTCCTTTGCGTACATTGGCAACAGTGCAGTGGCGCCACCAAACAGTACGGCAACCATGTCGAGTGTGATCGTCGAAAGGATGATCGGCTGATTGCGAACGAAGGCGACTCCTTCGAGCAAGCTGTGCCACGACCGAACACCGCGTGATTTCTTTTGTATCTGGGGCTTGATGATAAATAGGCACGCGATGAATACAACACTCGTCACTACGTCGATTGCGTAAACGAGCGGCGGACTTTCGGTGGCGGCAATCAGCACACCACCCAAGAGTGGGCCAACTGCAGCGGCGGCTTGGAATGCGATACTTCGCCACGTTGCAGCATTGGCAAACATAACGGGCGGAACGAGTTGTGTCACATAGGCCGACATCGCCGGCCAACCAAGGGCCCGAAACGTGCCGGTTAACATCAGCAACAGGTAAGTACACCACAGCGGGGCGGCAGTTGCCGACGCAATCGCCAAGCCGCCCCCGCAGATTGCCAGTCCACTCATGGCAATCAGCAATATCACTCGCCGAGAAAACCGATCGGCCAGCACGCCGGCCGGCAGCGCCAAAAGCAGCACCGGGGCGGCCATGACCAGACCGATCAATCCCAAGCTAAAAGCACTGCCAGTTCGTTCGTAGACCTCCCAACTGACGGTCGTTGTTCGCATTTGGTTGCCGACATTCGACAGTAAACTACCGAACACAAACAGCCGGAATGTCGGTAATCTTAGTGCTCCCCAGCCTGTCGAACCCGTCGGATCGGGTCGCCTTTTGAATTCACTGTCGCGCAGTGCGAGCCGACGAACAAAGGGAAATCTCCAGCGACGAGGCATTGCTGATCGGGGGGGAACGCGACATACAGGGGTGGGGCTCTTATCGTATCAGCAATTCGATGAAACGATAGAACCGATCTCACCGGACTGCGATGCTTTGATGCTCTCAGGAGGCGAATGGGCTAGTTTTGACCACTTAACGCCGTTTTCCACTAACATGCTACGGGCCACCGGCCGGTTGCGGCTTATAACGATTACGACGAGGCGACGGACGTCATTCTTCGGCATTGTGCATGCGGTTTTCGGCGACGAAACATCGAAAATATGCAAGAGTTTATCGTTCCGCATCTTACTACGGGCTGAGCCTCTGAGGCTGGTCACACCTGCGGCATCGTGAAGTGGTCCTGGCAATACAAAGAAACAACCATGAAGTGCAGCGTACTCTTCGTCGACGACGATCGTGAGCTGCTTCGCGGCTTCGGCCAGAGTCTGAAAGATGACTTCGAGTTGGTGACCGCCAATTCGGGTGCCGAAGCGCTGCGAATCGTGTCTTCGTCAGTGCCGTTTCCGGTCGTAGTGACCGACATGCAGATGCCTCAAATGAACGGCCTGCAATTCATCGCCGCCGCTCGCAAGATTGCACCCGATACGAGCTTTATCATGCTCACGGGAGACCAAAGTTTGTCGACGGCAATTGCGGCGATCAACGAGGGACGCGTCTTTCGCTTTCTCAGTAAGCCGTGCGACAAGCTATCGATTCGCGGAGCCATCAATGCTGCTCGTCGGCACTTTGAATCGGTGAGGGCCGAAAAGGAATTGCTGAATAAGACGTGCGCTGGCGCGATGAGTGTGATCTGCGACCTGCTCGAGGCTCAGCAACCGGGCTTGTGTATGACGATGCGAACCTTAGGCGAAACGATCGATGCAATCCGCGTTTATCTGGGTATTGCCCCGCGTCGAGAGTTTGGCTTAGCCACGAGACTTGCACTCGTTGGCTTTGGCTATTTCGACGAAGACGAAGTCGTCGATTTCCTGGGGGGGGCCATTTGCGACGACGAATGGCGCAACGTTTTCCGTCGATCGACGGAACTCGGGGGTCAAATGATTCGCCGCATACCGCCACTTGAGCTGATGGGCGCAATGATCGAGAAATGTGATGAGTCGACTGGTCTTCACTCCACCTCCGAGCCCATACACGATGATGAAGTCATTCAAGTTGGCGGTACGCTCATCGCCGTGGGTGTGTGTTGGCATCTGCTGTTGACGCAGCGAGTCGATACGAGTGACGCCGTAAAGGAAATGCGAAAACGCTTTCCACGTTTGCCGGCGTTGTACGACAAGCTCTTTAACGAGTGGCCGACCGATTCGACGCAAACACGCGGAGTCGAAATCTCGGTGAACGACTTAAAATTCGGCATGGTGTTGCAGAAAGATGTTTGCACTCATAGCGGCGACATCTTATTGCGTTGCGGCCGCCGACTGACGGCAACTCTTATCGAAAAACTTCGCTACCGAGACGAGTCATTGGGCGATCTACGCCCGATTTTCGTGGTGGACTCCTGCGCGCAATCGTTGAAACCATTGCCGAGCAATTGGTCGATTCCAGCTAGCCGATGAGTTCGCTGATCGGCCGTCCGCCGTTGGCGATCTTCATCGGTCGGCCATTGTTGCTCGTGAAGGTGGTTTCGAGTGAGATACCGAGACCTTGGCAAACGGTCGCCATCAAGTCTTCCGATGAGTAGGGTTCGCTGATGACCTGGGTGCCGTCGGGGCTCGTTTCGCCCACGGCGAGACCGCCTTTGAGCTTGCCACCCCCGACCACGGCACTCCACGCTCGGGCGAAGTGGTCGCGGCCCGCATTGCCGTTGATGAGCGGTGTGC
>JBGSWC010000398.1:0-3008 GCA_041752635.1 Pirellulales bacterium
ATCGCCTGCTGCTTTCGCGAGCGGCCGAGCTTTCGACCCAAGCACGTTTGTTCTCATAAGTGGCCAATTTTCGTTGTGGAAATCGGCCAAGCGGTGCCTTACATTCGGGGGTGCGTCGTTGCGATTTTCGCGCGATGGTGCGGGTGTGGTTGCAGGTGGCTGATCGACACAGGATGGCTGGGTTTTTGATGACGGGATACACGATGAATTGTTGGCGACGAAAACTGACGGGAATGAACTTAAATTCCCCGACTTTTGCATCTGCCCGTTTCGTTTGGGCCTGTGAATCAAGATGCTTCGCGAACTCGGTAGGTGCAAAATTCGCCGACTTTTGCACCTCGATCGAATTGTTGGCCGCGCGACTTAATTCGGCAGGTGCGATTCGCTGGGAGCCCAAGCCGAAAGTCTTGGCGACTTTCGCTACGACTATTCGCTGCGTTCCCACTCCGCCACCACCGCCTCGTACTTCCCCTTCAACCCCGGAATTACCCGCAGCGCGTTTTCGTAATACAGCTTCCGCAGAATTTCGTCGGGTAAACCAATGCCGTGGATGCGCCAGAAGCCTTGGGGGGGGGAAGTCGTTCTCCGCATAGGGAAAATATTCGTCGCGGGTTTCGAAGAATCGCCAGTTGGGCAGCATCCGCGCCGCGGGCCTGGGACCGTCGGTGCCGAACAGGATGCGGTCTTGATACTTCTCGAAAAACTCGCGCGTCGTGTAGGGCTGGCGACCTAGCTCGGCAATTCGCGACGAGGTTTCGACGACGAGGTTGGGATACTCGTCGAGCCACTTGCCGACGGTGGCGAGGTCTTCGGGAAAGTTGGCGATGTGAGCGCCAATGAACGTCGTCTTTGGATGCCGCGCGATGACGCGGTTTCGCTGGGCGAGCAGTTCGGCGTGACTGGGGAATTCGTCCCCTGCGAAACTCCAGTCGGGGTGACGGCTCAACTCTTCCCAGCGTTCGTTGGTGGCGTCGATCGGGTCGAAAAACGCCACCGGGTCGGCCGTGTGAATGATGACCGGCAGGCCCAACTCGCCGGCAGCCTGCCAAATCGGATCCCAGCGGGGATCGTCGACCTTGATCAGCGAACCATCGGGGTTCTTGTAATAGAGGCCCAGCATTTTGAAAATTTTGAGCCCCACCGCCCCCTGCCGCTTGGCGTCGGCCAGCGCCTGGGCCATGCGATGGCCAAAGCCAGGCTGGTGACAGGCCCAGGTCGCCGGGTCACCCGGGTTGCCATCTCCCTGCCAGTCGACGTTGGCGAAAATCGCGAAACGATTGGGGTACTTGGTCAGCAGATATTGTTTGTGGGCTGCGAAGTTCTCGCCAAGCTGTCCGTCGAGACTCACACAGACGGCCACGTTCTGATCGTCCATGACCTCGACAAATTCGTCGAGTCGCGCCGCGACACTACGAAACCGGAGCCGCGGATGAATGTGAATGTCGATGACCGGAAACTTGGCCCGTTCGATCGGTGTAAGCTTCGCACGCAGTTGGCTGGTGGGGCGAAAGTTTTCGAGCGCCAGCGGCCGCCCCTCGCGACCATCAAGCGGCTGGGCTTCTTGGGCTATGTTTTTTTGAACCGCAGAGGACGCGAAGAGCGCGAAGAGCAAGAAGAATTTAGCCGCAGATGAACGCAGATGGACGCAGATGTTTCGCATGACAAAGCTGCGGGAATGCGGTTGTGGGGGTCGGACCGAAAGTCTTGGCGACTTCCGCTACGGATCGAAATGTTATTTGCGAATGTCAAGCAGTAAATCTGCAATCATCCGCGTTTATCTGCGTTCATCCGTGGCTAATTCCCTTAAGCGAAAATGGAACTTACCGAGTTTGCCACCGTAGTTGCCGGCCGAGATGGCGACGATTCCCTCGCCGGCGGCCGCGTGCATCATTGTAGTCATGGCCTGGGCAATGCAAGCTTCTTCGCTACCATTCACAACAATTTCGTAAGCGCAATGGGCATCGGCCGGGAGTTCACTTTCGACACGACCACGCAGCGTGGGGCAAAATGCTTCGTTGGTCGAGGCGACGAGCTTCGGATACTTCGAGCCGACTTTACTGCCACTGCGGACCACACCACCAGGGAAAGGGGTGATCACGCCCGGCATGTCGGCGATCGACTCCACGGCCCGCCGTGCGGCCGCGAGGGTCGTCGGCTGGTCGGTGCCCATCAGAATGATGTTGCCACCGGCGACCCCCTTGGCCACGCCGACCGATTCTTCGACCGTAAATTCCCCATCCATGACGGGGATACGCCAGAATCGGCGGTCGCCCAGTTTTTTGCTCTTCTGGACACCATCGCCGAAGTAACGAATTTGTTTGCCCACGGCGACGCGCTCGTCGGCGTCGGGCATGCCATCGATCAGGGCCGACGTGGGAGCCGTCATGACGCATTGCCCCACGCGATTGGGAATCGCCTTGGCGAGCGCATCGGTCGAAAAGCCAAACGCGAGCACCGACGCCGACGGTCGCCCGTCGAGCGTTTCGTCGAGGTCAAATTTTCGCTCGACGGCGACCTCGGCGTCGCAGCGAATCACGCTGCTCCCATAGCCACACAATTCGCGACACGCGGCGTCGAGCCAGTAGTCGTCGATCGCCGAAACGATAAGCCGCGCGTAACGCATGCGAAACGCTTCGGCAAAGGTGTCGATGATTTCAGTAGGGCCGATTTGCATGAGCCGAATTTACCACGGAGTCACTGAGACCACAGAGAAAACAAGTAAGCCGCAGATGTACGCAGATTGCCAAGCAGGACTCAAGAGAGTGACGACATCCGATACGAAGATCAAAATAACGGACTTAGACTCAACGCGTTTTCTCTCCGTGTCCTCGGTGACTCAGTGGTGAAACAGCTAACCAAACAGTGCCCGCACGGCGATTTGCGACCACGATTCGTAGCCATCGAGATTGTCGAGCAATTCGCTGGCCGGCGAGAAGCGGGCATCGACCATGTCGTCTTCGGCAGGCGAGACATGGGGCTCGACGACATCAAACACATGCACCACACCC
>JBGSWC010000399.1:0-2362 GCA_041752635.1 Pirellulales bacterium
GATCGTTGGTGGGGCGAAGACCTTCACCACACTCGCAGGCCCGGACTCTCCGCCTGCCTCGCTACGCTCAACAACGCGGCCCTCTCGATCCACCGGCTCCGCTCTCCTGCCAGGCAACCCATCCGTGCCGCTGCCGACCAATTCGCTTGGAAGCCCGAAATCGGACTGCGATTGCTGACGGAATGACTTTGCAGTTCTCCTGGTCAAACGGCTCAAGTCAACATTCGCGCTCGTCCTGTCGGGTACGCCGCTCGAAAACCGGCTCGACGAACTCTATAGCGTCGTCCAGTTCATCGACGATCGCCGCCTCGGCCCGGCGTTCCGCTTCTTCAATCGACACCGCGTCGTCGACGAACATGGCAAAGTGCTCGGCTACAAGAATCTCGAGTCGCTTCGCGAGACCCTCAAGCCGATCGTCCTGCGTCGCACACGACAGCAGGTGCTCGACCAACTCCCCGAGCGAACCACCAGCATCATTCGCATTCCCCCGACCGACGAACAAGCGGCCGTTCACTCGGGACACATGCGAACTGTCTCGCAAGTTGTTCGCAAGCCTTACATCAGCGAGATGGACTTGCTCCGCCTGAGGCAGGCGCTGCTGATGTGCCGGATGTCGGCCAACAGCACTTTCCTTTGCGACAAACAAGAACCCGCTTATTCAAGCAAACTCGAGCGGCTCGAAGAGCTGCTCGAACGACTCTTCAGCGACCCAGGCCGCAAAGCAGTGTTGTTCTCGGAATGGACGACAATGCTAGGGCTGATCGAAAAAATCCTCGCGCGGCTCGGCCTCACCTATGTAAGGCTCGATGGCTCGGTGCCGCAAAAGAAACGCCAAGCGCTCGTCGATCGTTTTCAAAACGACGCCGACTGTCAATTGTTTCTCACCACCAACGCCGGCGCGACGGGGCTCAACCTGCAAGCGGCCGACACGGTCATCAACGTCGACCTGCCGTGGAACCCGGCGGTGCTCGAACAACGCATCGCCCGTGCCCACCGTATGGGCCAGCGTCGCCCAGTGAACGTCTACCTGCTGGTGACGCAAGAAACAATCGAAGAAAGCCTGCTCGGCACACTCGCCGCGAAGAAAGACTTGGCGCTCGCCGCGCTCGATACCGACAGCGATGTCGACGAAGTCGCCATGACGAGCAGCACCGAAGATTTGCGTAATCGCCTCGAAGTGTTGCTTGGCGCGAAGCCCGAAGCTTCTGACCAGCTCGATACGTCGTCGCAGAAGCGGCGCGAATCGCAAGAACAACACCGCCAGCGTGTTGCCGCTGCCGGGGGCGAAATGCTCGGCGCCGTTTTCCAGTTCCTCGGCGAACTCGTCACCAACGGCAGCGAGACAAAAGCACCCGACGAAGCGGTCATCGGCCAAGTCCGCAGCCGCCTCGCCGAGTGTGTCGAAGAAGACTCCGACGGCCGCCAACGACTGTCGATCACGCTGCCCAACCGCGAATCGCTCGATGGGCTCGCGGCAACGCTGGCGCGCCTGATGGTGGCGTCGGAGCCGTAGCCTCTTGTCGCCGGATTCGCAAGAATTCGGAGCCTTAAGGTAACGTCCGAATTCTTGCAAATTCGGCTACATCGGTTCGGCGGCAGGCAATACAATGTAAGCACACGGTAGCACCACCCCGGAATTACGAACATGATCAAAACCCTCACCAAACATGGCAACAGCTACGCGCTCATATTCGATAAGCCGATTCTTGAGTTGCTACAGATTACAGTCGATACGCCGCTGGAGTTGTCGACGAATGGCGACCAAATATTCCTAACACCCGTCCGCGGCAAGCAGCGAGATGAAAGACTCCAGGCGGCGATTGAGAAGGTGAACGCCAAGTTTGGCGATGCCCTAAAGCGGTTGGCGGATTAAGGGATAGCGGGTCGACCTCTTAACTTCAACGGCATCGAGACCAGCGGTCCCAAGGGCGCTCTCTACGACCTGACAATCGCCACGGCCACCGGCACCGTCGACAAAGCCGCGATTGCCGAATTCTTTCGTTCGATTGCCGGTTAAAGGCGATGCGGTCGAAGGGCTGTTGGCGTGAGTTGAGGCGATTCTTCAGGATGGCACGTCGGCGTTGTATGCCGGTGCTGCTTCGCCTAGAATAAGAAATCGCAGCCTGCGGTGGGATAGTTGTTGGTCACTAGGTCGAACAATGCCAGAGACGCGTTTCAAACGAGATAGGATTCGATGCAGTCTGCTGTCGTCGTTGCTGCTGCTAGTCCTCAATCAAGCGAAGCCCACATTGACTTTTGTTTGAAAAACTCGAGAACCCTCGGCGTTTTGTGTGGGTATTGGAGGTAACAACAACTTCCTTACACACGCTCCACGGAGGGTTTCGAGTGAACGCCAACTTAC
>JBGSWC010000400.1:0-4775 GCA_041752635.1 Pirellulales bacterium
AAATGACCGACGAAACGGGCGACGACCCCGATCGTGAGCTGATCGTCGACTTGGGTTTGTGGATCGGAACCGCGCTCGTGGCCCTACCCATGACCATCGGATTATTGTCGGTCCGCTTGTTCGGTAGCGATTGGCTCTGGACGGCCGTGCATGAAGGAGGTGTGCTGGTATTGGGCTTGGCGCTAGTGGCGTCAGGCCTGTTGTGCCGCTTCCGCGCGACCACGCTCGGTGGTGTCGCGATGCTGGCGACCTATCTGTTTAGCCTCGTGTTGCTGATCGATGTGCCCGACCAACTGCAAACCACGGCCGTCTACATCATGGTCGGTGGCGGCGTGGTGTTCGGTGGGGCGCTCGTGCTGAGCATCTACCGCGACCGCTTGCTATCGCTCCCCCAACGGGTTCGCGCCGGAGAAGGAGTCTTTGCCGTGCTGAAGTGGCGATAGTCGTCGCCACAAGTCGTCGGGACCACGGCAAGCCGCCCGCGGAGCAAAGTGCTTCGCGGGTGTTTTTTAAACGCTATGTGGGACAGAGTCCGGTAGTGGAGGTTGTTAAACCTCAAGCGCCTCCGGAACATGTAGCGCAAAAGTTGGACCTTTAACAAGGTCCGCTACGTGACGGATTATTTCTTCTTCAGCACTGACCGCCACCCCGTCGGATTCATCATCCCTTGAACATACGACAGATTCGATTCACGCAAAGTGTCGATCGCGTAGAACAATTGCGGGTCAATACCTCGCGCCGCCTTCACCAATTTTGCGGCGTCGCGGCGACGGACGGCGACGTAGAGCAAGGTCGTGGCGTGTTCGGCGTCCTCACCCTCGAACAGAATCACTCGCGGACCATGTCGGCGTATCCGCTCGGCGATTTCGTGGCCGTGGGTCGACGAAACGATCCGCAGAATCACGGTGCCGAGCGCTAGCCGTTGCTCGAGCGCGATACCAGCGGCATTGCCGGCGGCGAAGCCGGTGGCGTAGGCGAGCAACAACCAAGAGTTTCCGGCGGCTTGCTGCACGACATGCGTCACCGTCGTCACCCACACTAGCACTTCAATGAAACCGACCAGAACCGAGGTAACCATCCGCCCCTGCACGACGGCAATCGTGCGAAACGTGCCGAGTGACACATCGACGATGCGAAACAAGAAGATCAGCAAGGCGAGCAGCCAAACGGGCAATGTGCCGAGAAATTCCATTTTCGTTGGTCGCGCGAGTTCGGTGGTGATGTGTAGCGGTCAGCTTTAAGCATTCAGCGGTCAGCTATCAGCTTTTTTTTGCTGCGCTGACCGTTGTGCCGTTAGCTCTTGGGTCCATTGATTCAGTTGGAAACCGTCTGGTCTAGATTCCCGCCTGCGCGAGAATGACCGACGCGGCTTCGCCGCTCTGTTTTGGCTGACCGCTGACCGCTGAAAGCTTACCTCGGTAACCCTTCGTTGAGTCCCTGCAAATCGTTGGGCACGAAGAAACCGTCTTTACGCAATAGTTCGCCGTCGAAATGGATTTCGCCTCCGCCATAGTCTTTGCGTTGGATCAGCACGAGATCCCAGTGGACAACGCTGTCGTTACCGTTGTCGGCGATGTCGTAGGCGTTGCCGGGCGTGAGGTGGAACGAGCCGCCGATTTTTTCATCGAACAGAGTGTCGAGCATGGGATGCAGAATGTGGTTGTTGGTGCCCAGCGACCATTCGCCGAAGTAGCGTGCTCCTTCGTCGCTATCGAGAATGGCGTTAATTCGCTCCGTGTCGCTCGACGTGGCACTGACGATCTTGCCATCTTTGCACTCGAACACGATGTCACTGAAGACGGTTCCTTGATAGCGCGACTGGGTGTTGAAGCTGATCTTGCCGTTGACGCTATCGCGGACCGGAGCCGTGAAGACTTCGCCATCGGGAATGTTGCGGTCGCCATTGCAGGGAATGACCGGAATGTTCTCGATGCTGAACTCGAGGTCGGTGCCAGGACCAGTGATGCGAACGTGCTTGGCAGCCAGCATCCGCTCGACAAGTGGCTTTTGTGCTTCGGCCATGGCGGCATAGTCGGCCGTGCAGACTTTGAAGTAAAAGTCCTCGAACGCCCGGGTGCTCATTTTGGCCGACTGGGCGAACGAGTCGGTCGGATAGCGAAGCACCACCCACCGCGTGCCGGTAACGCGAAGCTCGCTGTGAACAGTGTGCCACCAGAGTTTTTGGTAAAGGTCCATCCGCTCGCGCGGCACGTCGGCGTGCTGGCTGCTATTCGAAGAGCCGCGGACGCCGATGTAACAATCCATCTCTTTCATCCGCGCGGCTTCAAACTCGCCGGCCAGCTTCATGCTCGTTTCGGTGGCTGTGTTGTACAGCGACCGTTGAATCTGAAGGCTTTTCACGCTGACGAACGGGAACACCCCCCGCGCGTCGGCTGCCTCGATGAGGGCACAGACGAGATTCGCTTCGGGCAGGTCGATCGCTTCGATGAGCAACTTTTCGCCTTTCTTGACTTGGCAACTATGGTCGAGCAGAACGCTGGCGAGTTGGTCGATACGTGGGTCGTGCATGATGTTTGGTGTGTGATGAGAGGGGACAGCGGCGGGAGATAGGGAAAGCTACTGCAGATAGGCTATGCCGACGGCGGAGTCATTTTAAGGGGGAGACCGAGGTCGAGCCTGTGGATAAGTCGCGAACTGTGTATTTGCTTGCCCTTTTGGTGATGTTGCCCGATAATTAAATAAGCTCTCGCCCGCTTACTCCGCGCGCACTCAAAGGATTATGCCATGCGTACTTTCGCGATTTCGCTTCTGATCTGTTCGCCAATGCTGTGTGGCGATGCGCTGGCGCAGATGCGAGCCCCCTATGGCAGCGGCACCGGCGTCAATTCGCTGGGCATCAAAACCGACCAACCACCCCGGGTAACGCGCAACTATACGATCCGCCAACCGGGCCTCTATGGCTATGGCTATCAGTCGCGCTACTATGGCTACAGTTCCTATGGTCCGGTGATTGGCTTTGGCAATGTGGGTTACGGAGCGGTCGCTTGTCCCTACTGCGGGCGGTTTGGTTGTGGTGGCGGATGCCGGGGGCCGATTATCTACCCGCCGGTTGTGCTTGGCAATTCTGGGTTTCTGTATGGCTCGCGGCCAAACTTCAGCCCCAACATCATCATCAACAACATTCCGCCCGCCGCACCGGCGCCCCCCATAGCGAATCCAGTCGCGAATCCGGTTGCGCCCGCACCACGCATCGACCCGGTCCCCAATCGTGAAGCAAGGCAGCGAGCGTGGCGACTGATTGAAGCGGGCGATCGAAACTTCAAAGCGGGTGACTTTCGCAACGCATTTGCTCACTATCGCAAAAGCAACGAGATCGCCAGCGAGTTGGCCGATGGCTATTTTCGGACCGCCTTCGCGATGTTGGCACTCGACCGCTGGACCGAGGCGACGCTCACCATCGAACGGGGGCTGTTGCGCAATCCCAATTGGCCGGCGAGTGGTTTTGTGCTCGAAGAGTTGTTCGCCTCGCCCGATGCCAAGCGCGATATGTTTCGCAAACTGCAAACGGCTAAGCGAAACTCGCCCCACAACAGCGACGTCCGGTTTCTGCTGGGCGTCATGCTGCACTTCGACGGCCAGCGCGACGCGGCCGAGGCCGAGTTCCGCCGCGTGATTGAAATCACCGGACGTGGCAACCACGCCCGAGCGTTCTTGCCCGCCGATTTAGAACCTGACGTCGAACCCTCCGCCGAAGGTGGCGAGGGCAACGAACAGGTGCCTGCGCCGCCGATGGAAGCACCTTAGCGACTATCATTCCGATTGTTCTTTCCGTCGCGACACAGAGCTTGTACACCGGAACAAGGCGATAGCCGTAGTTCCGGCAGCGATGCTAAATAGTCATTTTCAAATTACCACTCTGTGCCTCAGTGGTAAATAATCTCACAATTCTAAGATCGACATTGTGCGGCTTGGTATTTTTGGCGGCAGCTTCGACCCGATTCACAACGGCCATTTGGCCCTCGCCGAGGCATGCCGCCAAGGAGCGGCGCTCGATCGCGTGCTGCTGGTGCCAGCAGCACAGCAGCCACATAAACCAAGCGGTCCGGTAGCGTCGGCCGTCGATCGGCTGCGGATGATCGAACTCGCGATCGCCGGGCGCGACGACTTAGCCGTAAGCGATGTCGAGATTGCGCGGGGGGGAGTCAGTTATACCGTCGATACGCTGCGCGCTATTACTCAGCAGTTCGCGGGCGACGGGTTGTTTCTGTTGATGGGGGCCGACACGCTGCACGACCTTCCATCTTGGCGCGAACCAGCCGAGATCTGCCAACTCGCTACACCGCTAGCAGTGCATCGCGCGGGCGAACCGCCGGTTGACTTTGCGACGCTCGAGGGAATCGCCTCGCCGACAGTCGTCGCCGAGTCGCGTCGGCACGTGATCGACATGCCGTTGATGGATGTCAGCAGCAGCGAAGTCCGCGCGCGAGTCGCCGCAGGCTTGGCGATCGACGATTTGGTGCCACCAGCAGTTGGTGACTGCATCGCGACGCGACGACTCTACAGCTAATACTGCTTGAAGTTTTGCAATTTCGATGAATTACGACCTTTGGTTTAGCTGCTGAACATCGCTTGCAAGCGAACAAGGTGAAGTCGACCACCGCCGCCCGTCGATAGGTTTTAACGCGGGGTATAAATCGCTACCACAGAACGAGTTAAGTCGTTCGGGTCCGGCAAGCGGGCGAGCTTTCGAGTGGTACGGTAAGCAGGGCAAACCCAGCCAAGTTGGTCAAGTTTTTCGGTTGTTGAAAGGAAGT
>JBGSWC010000401.1:0-2820 GCA_041752635.1 Pirellulales bacterium
ATGGCGAGCGACTGCTGCAGTCGCTCGAACATCCGCACCGCCGGGCCTTCGGCGAACAAGGTCGACGCATAGTTGGCGTTCGACGCATCGCTGGTGAACATGAACTCGGGCATCACCAGCCGTGCGGCAATCGCCCGCAACTCCGCTTGCAAGATTGTGACGAAGCTCCCCGCGTCGATAGCGGCTGCCGGAAAGTCGTATTCGAGACCGGCCGGGGCGTCGAGAATCGTGCCCGGTGCATAGCGCGTGCGGTTTTCGCGCGGCGATTCGCTTTGACTGGCGACAAACGTTTCGATGCCGCTGCGGGTCGCGCCGCGATGTTTTCGCACCAGCGCAATGGCCGACTGAATTTCCGCCACGACGCTCATGTTTCGCAGCAGCTTTTCTGCCCGACGCAAGTTCTTGCGTACCGCCGTGTAAAGCGGTAAACCACGCCGCACGCTGGCGTCGACATGTGCCTTGCGATGCTGTACCACCTCGCTGGGAAGCAGGATGCCGTCGACCCAGTAACCAACGACGCTCTCGGCATCGTGAGGTCTGGTGACAATGCCATGCCGTTGGTCGGCGTCGGTGGCATGTCGCGGCGGGGTGGCAACTTGCTCGGGCTCGATCATCCGCACCACCAGCTCACCCGCGTCATCGACCACCATCCGCAGCAGTGCTTCGCCATCGCGATCGAGCCGACGAACGATTTCCTGCTGGCGACGATGCCAACTGTTGCGTTCAATGAACTCGTCGACGACTTCTTGCACTTGAGAAGCCAGTTCGTCGGTCCCTGCACTACTCTTGCGGGGTGTAGCAAGGTAGCAGTGCCCCGCACCGACGACATAGCTAATACGATTCTCGTGGCCATTGATAGCGTACTCGTTGGTGAGCGCTAGCTGCCGACAATCGCGTCGCAACTGATCGAGCACGTCGGGCGTGATGTCGCCCAGCGCCGCATTCGCCGACCCACCTGACATGAGCGGCAGCCACATTTCACCATCGTCGATAAACGGCTCGCGGGGGTCGATGAATGATTTGTAGAGGTCGTCGATCGCTTCGTTGATGGTCATTTTGTTATTCCTTCGAATGTAGCCACCGTCGCCAGACGGTGGACGAATTGTTCGTGGCGCATCCACCGTCTTGGCGACGGTGGCTACATTGCCTATCACAAATCAATCGGCAACCGATCGCCGAGCCGATCGGATGCCAAGTTCGCACCGCTCATTTCCTCGGCGATGCGAATCGCCATTTCGAGCGCGTCGGGACCGTCGTCGTGGGTGCCGAGTGGAAAGTCGCGTAGTTGTTCGACCAGCATGTCGGTTCCCACCGAGTGACGGCGAAAGCGAATGCCGTGCATCGAAAGGTAAGGGCCCAGCCGGCGGATGCGGGTTTGTTTGCTCACGTAGTTGGTGATGGTGTTGATCGTGAGGCCCGTTAGCTTTGCTTTGCCGAAGGCGTTCACGAACTCGCCAGCGAGCAGCTCTTGCCATTGATTTGCCTCGACGGCGAAACGCTGTGGTGCGAACTGCTGACAGAGTGCAACGCCATCAGCAACCATTTGCGTAGTCGCTCGCCGCGCGAGGTCGGCTTCGACATACAGCACACCATGCCGATCGATGCCAAGCATCGCAAACGCCGAGAAGTCGCCGTGTCGGCTGCTGACTCCCTTGCTGGGATCGAGCGCAATGACACGCATCAGCAACTCGTCGGGCCACTCGTCGAACCAAATGTTGCCATCGAAATAGTGCTCGGGCCATTCACAGCCATCGGGATTCACCGGGCGGCCTTGCTTTTCGCGTTCAAAAGCGGTCGCCCCCGACTCGACGCGCATCTTCATGAGCGTGAGCAAATCTTCCACCTCGGGCCACAACAGCGTCGCCCCTTCGTCGAGTGCGCTTTTGTTTCGCTGGTAGAACGCATCGGCATCGCGCATTGCGTGAGGATTTTCGATCGCCGTATAGATCCGCTCCCACTCAAGCCATAGCTCGTTGTTGGTCGGCCACTGTTCGATGGCGCGAAACGTGTGCGATTGCCAGCCGGCGCTCGCGGCGAGTCGCACTGCGAGCGCATCGCGATGGAGCGCCGTGGCGAGGTTGATGACATTTGTCTGCTTGGTTCCGGCATGCAACAGCGCGCCGTGAAACCACTCGCGGCTCGCGTGCCTTTGCGTTGCGCTGCGGGCATGGTTGTCGTTTTCGAGATCGTCGCAGACGATGAGCGTCGGCCGATCGGCCCGATGTCGACGCCCGCGAATTTTTTGACCTGTGCCAAAGGCTTCGATGACGACCCCATTCTTGAGCGCAATCGAACCCGACTGCCATCGCCCGCCACGTCCGACCGCTGGGGGATAGGCAGCCGCTAACAGCGAGTTTGCTTCGAGTTCGGTTTTGACGTTCTGCAAATGCAACTCCGCCTGACGACGCGTGTCGCTGATGATCCAGATGTAGCGCTCGCGGCTCTCGACCGCCATGCGCAGCACATAGGCGAGCGTCGCCAGCGTGCTTTTCGCCCCGCCACGGGGGCCAACGACATTAATGCGTTGGCCGCGCGTCGAGTCGATCGCATGCAGCGTCGTCGCCAACCAGCGGTGCATCTTCGACGGGGGCCTCGTGAAATGATCGGGCAACATTTGCTGTCCCCACGCCACCAGATCGACCTCGCGCGACGGAGCCGTCGGTCGCGAAGCGACACGCGCGCGAATGACCCGTACGACCTCGCGTGCGAGTGAAAATCGCTGGTCAGATTGTCGAGTGAGTCGATTCAAAATAGCGTTCAACGTTCAAGGTTGCCGATGGCGAAGCCATCGCTGTTGCTCCCTCCCCCCGAGGGGGAGCG
>JBGSWC010000402.1:0-2054 GCA_041752635.1 Pirellulales bacterium
TTGCCTGCAAGTAGTCTTCGCCGTCGAGCATGCCCGACTTGGCTCGCTTGGCGAAAATGTCGTCGATGACGGTGCGGTACTTGTCGAACTCGGCAACCTTTAGTTGGCCGGGCCAAGCGATTGCTCCCGTGGTGCGATTGAACACGGTTGGCGAAAGGGGCTGCAGCCCGTTCTTGGCTAAATACTGTGCACGCTGGTAATCGATCGCCTCCATCTTCTGTTGTTCATGGGCGTTGTAGATTCCCTTTTTCTCCCAGTAGGCGTTGACCGAATCGATCTGGTTGGTGATCTGACTCGACCGCGCGCTCGTGAGATTGATCGCGGCTTGGGAGTTCGCCAAGTTGCGTTGTCCCTGGGCGTTGATCATGCTGGCCATCCCACGCTGGTAACCCTCGGCAGCGGTCGAGGCCGAGTCGTCGATCACCTGCGAATGTGCATTGCCGACTGCCAGCAGCACGAGAATCACCGCATAACTACTACGAAACATCATTGCCGTTTCCCTTTTTTGCGTTACGCCATTTGCCACACATCGCCAATACATCGAGTGGAGCAAAATCAACCGTTACCAGCCGTGACTATACTTGCGCGACCGGCAAAAGTCATCAAGTTAGTTCGCACAATTTTTACTAATTCAAGGAATTTTGCGTCCTGCCTTTGTGCCGACCCGGGGTTGCCCGGCGGTACGAATTCGATCGCCTTTGGCCGTCGATCTGCTTGACGAAGGTTCGAGAGCCGCCTTATTCTGATCTCACAGGCTTCGTTGAAGCCGTCTTTCACGTCGGCCGAGGCGACCATCAATCATGACACTACGAACCTGCACGAGAACTACCTCCAAGAGCACGAGCACGACTCGATCAAGCACCAAGACGGGCCGACGAATAACGGATCGCGGTACACAATTCTGCCGGCAACCGGTCAGCTATTGCCGCGGGGTTATGAACAACTTGGCGTTAGTTGCGATAAGTTTGACCGTCGCGGTTAGTTTTGCTCCCATCGTTCTCGCCCAACCGGCCGCACCCATGGGCTCTCCCGCGGCGACTGCCCCCCTCGATGGCAAGCAGCTTCCCGCCCCCGATCCCAAGTTTGGTGGCGTGATTAAGAACGACGCCCTCAGCTCGACCCCCTGGTGGGCTCCGCGCACCGTCCCGCCCAAGGGTGCTCCGAACGTGCTGCTCATCATTACCGACGACGCCGGCTTCGGCGTACCAAGCACGTTTGGTGGGGTCATTCCCACACCGACCATGGATCGCATCGCTGCTGCCGGGCTCCGTTATAACAACATCCACTCGACGGCGCTCTGTTCGCCCACCCGCGCGGCACTCATCACGGGCCGCAACCACCATTCGGCCGGTTTCGGGGTCATCAGCGAACAGTCGACCGGGTTTCCCGGTTACAACAGCATCATTGCGAAAGACAAAGCGACCATCGGGCGCATCCTTCTCGAAAACGGCTACGCCACCAGTTGGTTCGGCAAGAATCACAACACGCCCGCATTCGCCGCCAGCCAAGTTGGTCCGTTCGATCAATGGCCAATCGGCATGGGCTTCGAATACTTCTATGGCTTCGTCGGCGGCGACGCCAACCAGTGGCAACCGAACTTGTTTCGCAACACCACCCAAATTTATCCGTTCGACGGCAAACCGGGTTGGAACCTCGTCACCGGCATGGCCGACGATGCGATTGACTACTTGAATCGCATCGACCAAACCATGCCCGACAAACCGTTCTTTGTGAAGTTCGCCCCAGGAGCAACCCATGCTCCTCACCATCCGACCGCAGAATGGGTCAAGAAGATTCACGACATGCACCTGTTCGATGGAGGCTGGAACAAACTTCGCGAACAGATCTTCGAAAACCAAAAACGACTCGGCGTCATTCCCCAAGACACTCAGCTCGAACCCTGGCCCACCGACGTCATTAAGAACTGGGAAGACTGCACGCCCGAAGAACAGAAACTGTTCATTAAACAAGTCGAAATCTTTGCCGCGTTCGCTGCTTATACCGACCACGAAATCGGTCGCGTCGTCCAGGCGATCGACGACATGGGAAAACTC
>JBGSWC010000403.1:0-2871 GCA_041752635.1 Pirellulales bacterium
CGCTGGCCGTTTATGCGGCGGCTGCCGAAGGAGACGCGAATCGACCCGTTGCCGGGCGGGCGCTCCATCTGGCGTCGGCCACCGCGCTGGAACTCGGGAAACTGGCCGCATCGGTCATGTACGCAAAGCGTTACGCCGAACGCTTTCCCAATGGTGCCGATTCGGCCGACACGCTGCAGGTGCTGGCCGAGGCCCAGCTACAAAGCGCGAATGCCGAAGAGGCGGCCGTCACCTACGAGAAGCTGCTCGCCACGGCCGACAAAGAAGACGCCCGGCGTGCCGGGTGGTCGGTCCGCTATGGTTGGGCACTTTTCACCAACGAACAGTTCGCCAAAGCGGCCGAGGTGCTCGCACCGCTGGCGGCTGCCCAAGACGACGTGGCTCGCGAGGCGGCTTACCTCGCTGGGCGTTCGCAGTTTCAACTTCAGCAGTACCAAGCCGCGCTGCCACTGCTCACCAAAGCCGCCGCAGGCGATTCGGGCTATGCCGAAGAGGCGATGTTGCTGGTTGGTCAATCGCAACTCGCCCTCGACAAGCCGCCGCAAGCCGTTGAAACGTTCACGGCAGCCATCAAGAAATTTCCCGAGGGCAAGCTGGCTGATCGATTTCACTTTCGCCTCGGCGAAGCCGCCAGCGCGGCGGGCGACACCGCAACCGCGGCGGCCGAGTTCGCGAAGTTGATGAACGATTTTCCCAGCAGCCCGCTCGCGCCCTATGCTCGCTATCGAGCGGCGCGACTTACAGCAGCGAAGGGCGATTCGCGGCAGGCGATCGATTTGCTTGAGGGCTTCGCGGAAACATACCCCAATCATCCGCTGGTCGGCGACGCCACGATGGTGACCACCGCCGCACTACAAAAACTGGGCAAGCACGACGAAGCGCTCGCGATGCTCGGCGGCAGCACGACCGGCGCAGTCGACCCCAACCGACTGGCGTTTGCTGAAGCGGTCAGCCTCGCCGGCGCAAATCGCTACAACGAGGCGGCGACCAAGCTCGAATCGCTCCGAAAAAATTCACCCGATTACGCAACAGATCGCGTGCTCTACGAGCTTGGCTTTGCGTATAAGAGCGACAAGCAAGTCGATAAGGCGCTCGCGACGTTTGCCACACTTGCCAGCGAAGTTCCCGACAGTCCGCTGGGCCGCGAAGCGCAATTTCGCCAAGGCGAGATACTCTACGACCGTGAAGAGTACAAGGCGGCTGCCGAGAAGTTTGCTGCGAGCGTGATGGGCGACACCGAAAAGTCGCTCGCCGCCCAGGCCAAACACCTCGAAGGTTGGGCCCACCTCAAAGCCGAGCAGTTCCCGCAAGCCGCCGCCGCTTGGCGCGAGCAGCTTGCAATTGGTGGCACCGACGACCTTGCGACCGATGCAAAATGGCTTGTTGGCGAAGCCCAATTTCAAGAGGGGGCATTTGCCGACGCACTCAAGTCGTTCGTCGCGGCCCGTGACAAACTTCCGACCGCTCCGGGCGTCGCACCGCTTGTGCTCTTACACGCCGGACAAGCGGCCGGACAAGTCGCGAAATGGGACGCGAGCATCGACTGGCTGGAGCGGCTGAGAACCGAATTCCCCGACTATCCGTCGCGAAGCGAGGGGCTATTTGAGCTGGCTGTCGCGCTACAGAATACAGGCAAACTCGACGAAGCACGCCAACTGTTCGCGAGTGTAGCGGGCGGAAACACGCCGCTCGCCTACCGCGCCCGGTTTATGGAAGGTGAATTGCAGTTTGCCGCGAAACAATACGACCGAGCCGTTCGCACGTTCTTTCAAGTCTTCGCCGGCGCGGCCAACGCCGAACTCGGTGACGATTTCAAACCTTGGCAAGCAGAGTCGATGTTCGAGGCGGCTCGTTGCCTCGAACAGCTCGACAAACGCGACGCAGCCCGCACACTTTACGTTCAACTTGTCGAGCGTTTTCCCGATCATCCCAAGGCCGAACTCGCTCGGAAGCAACTCGGCCAGTAGAATAATAACCGGAACGCCGCCGCGTTCGCCCTTTCTTTGCCGTCCTGACTTGTTGAAAGCTCGCTATGTTGGTCCGACTTTCGCGTGCTGCCTTCTTCGTTGCGATGTTTCTGCCACTCGCCGCACTACCGGATGTTGCTGGGGCGCAAGAGAGCGCGTCGGACGCTAACACGGCTGCCGAAGCGGCCCTCAATACATCGCCCGACACAGTCGCGCGTGCCAAAGAAGGGCCGCCGTCACTGCCCGTCTTCGAGCTCTTCCGTCGTGGCGGGTGGTTGATGGTGCCGATCGTGTTGATGTCGATTGTCGTGGTCGCGGTCGGCATTGAACGAGCGCTGGGGCTGCGAACTGCACGGATTTTGCCCGAAAAGCTGGTTGCGAGGCTCGGCCAATTGGCCGATTCGAGTGTCTTCGATCCACGCACGGCTTTTCAAGTTTGCACTCAGTATCCAAGTAGCGCGGCACGGGTCATTCAGGCGATGCTACTGAAAGTAGGAAGGCCTCATTCCGAAGTCGAAAAAACCGTGGCCGACGCCAGCCAGCGCGAAACCGATCGCTTGTTCGCCAATGTTCGCACGCTCAATTTGGCTGCGGCCGTGACACCATTGCTCGGACTACTCGGCACCGTTTGGGGAATGATTCAGTCATTCTTTGCGACCTCGGCAATGGGGGCCAACGACAACCGAGTTCAAGTGCTCTCCGAGGGAATCTATGTTGCGCTGGTCACCACCTTCGCAGGCCTAGCGGTGGCGATTCCGGCGGCGATGCTCGCTCACTTTTTCGAGGGCCGCATCCTTCGCCAAATGCATCAAGTCGAGTCGCTCGCCGATGCACTATTGCCACAGGTCGAACGCTATGAAGGCAAACTTCGACTCGATCGCAACCAACTTGAATGTGTGGCGCA
>JBGSWC010000404.1:0-7787 GCA_041752635.1 Pirellulales bacterium
CATCGGTCAAATCCGAATCGTAAGCAGCAGTCGCTGAGGCAAGCATGGTATGGCCCTCCAAGTAAGAATGGTTGACTCCACCAATCCTACGCAACTCGCAATGACAAGGCTTGCATGCAATTCATAAACACCTACTAAGGCAAAAATGCAGCCACCGGTGGCAAACCTTTCGGCTTGCGACGCTTGCGCCGGTACAGTCACCTCGGTTCATGGCTTGGGTGCAATTGCACCGATGCTACCGTTGATGGCAATAACAGCTGTCGTAATAGTTATTGACGCGATCGGGCCGCTGCGGATAGAGTTCTTGGCCCTTCGCTCGCCGCCTCCTGCCGAGAGTTAGATTCATGTCGTTTCGCACGTTATTATCGGTGGGCGGTTTGTTGCTTTTGGTGGCGGCCGTCGGTTGTTCGTCGAGCGTCAAACGACCCAATTGGTTTAACCCAGGTCCCGCTGGATATCAGCAGTACCAGGCAACACAGGGAACCGACCCCTATCCACTGCCTGACGTCGGACCACCCGTCGTCGGGGCGCGGCCCCGTGGATTCCAAAATCCGGTCCCCGAAGTCGAGCGATCTCGGCAATATCGCGATGGAGCGCGAGTTTCCGCGCTGCCCCGCCCGGTCGCGCTGCCGCCGGTTAACGCCCAGATGGCACCCAGTTATTACGCTCCTGCGACGCCAACACCGGGTTATGTGGCACCGGCGTATACGGCTCCGCCGGTCTATTCGCAGCCATACTAACGAGCAATTACAAGTTCGAAGCGCTAGCGAGTGAGTCCATCGCCTCATTCAAGCTCAAAGCTCGGAATACGGCTTCGGCACCCAGTCGCTCTTGTGAATCTTACTGACGGTCCCCTGGTATTTTTCAACCGCTTTGAGTTGTTCCCAGGCCGGATCAGCGAGGAAATTCTTCCAGCACTCGGCGCGTGTGTCGGCATCGTCGAAGACGGCCATGTATGTCAGGTTGGGAGTTTTGTCGCCGATGAGTGCCTGGCCCATGAACACTGGGTTGATGCCTGCGTCAAGGAAAATCGGCACTTCGCCCGAGTTGAACATGTCGACTTTGAGTTCTCCGAGTCGCTCTGTAGGGCTCTCGTAGGTTCGCAGCTCAAACAGCCGTGGCTTGCCGTCGCGTTGTAGCTGAGGAACGGTGACCTTCGGCCAAACCGCAAACGAGCGAAGCAGCTCGCTGCTGATGCGTTTGACGATTGGCTTGTCGGCAGCGGTCGAAAGATAATCGGCCGCCACTTTCTGATACTCGGCATCGTCGGCCAACTTGGCCGACGACCCCGTCACTGCATCGGCATCGGGGCCCGCGATGAGCAGCGCGACTTGAATGGGACTGTCCGCTTGCGAGTCGTCAAGTTCGGCTTGGTCGAAGGCCCCAATCGGCCCGAGCCCTTGTCGCTTAAGCGCGGGAATCAGGGCCTTGGAAAGATAATCGTCGAGCTTCGCTTCGGCTGCTTCGTCGACGAGTGTGTAGGTTCGCAGTTCGAGCACTTGTTGGGGCTCGGCGGCAAGCAGTGATGGTGACAAGAGGGTGCAGATTAACGCAAAAATCGTCGACGGCATGAAGTGACGCATGGTGGACTCGCGAGAGATGAAATGTAGCCACCGTCGCCAGACGGTGGATGGGCTTAGGGCTGCAAACATTTTTTGGAAACGCAGTCTACGCTCTGGCGAGCGTAGCTACATTCGACTCGGCGATTCTCGAGCTTACTTGATGAAGTTGACCTCTAACTCGGATCGCGTCGCTCGGCCAGCCAGTCGGTGTGGAACGTTCCTTCTTTGTCGACTCTCTGGTAAGTGTGGGCACCGAAGTAGTCGCGCTGGGCTTGCAATAGATTGGCCGGCAGCGTCGCCCGGCGGAAGCCGTCGTAGTAGGCGAGGGCCGTGCTAAACGCGGGAGTAGGAATGCCGAGCAATGCGCCGGTCGCGACCACGTGCCGCCATGCATCTTGAGCCTTGTCAATCGCTTCTTGGAAATAGGGTGCGAGGAGCAGATTGTCGAGATTCGGCTGGGCATCGAATGCGTCCTTGATGCGGTCAAGAAACACAGCGCGGATAATGCAACCACCACGCCACAGCAGTGCACATTGCCCCAAGTCGAGCGGCCAATCGTGTTCGGCGGCGGCCGCCTTGAGTTGCACAAAGCCTTGGGCGTAGCTCACGATTTTCGACGCATAAAGGGCCTGGCGAACCTGTTCGATAAATTGCTTTTTATCGCCATCGTAGCTGCCAGTTGGCCCTTTAAGTTGCCCACTTGACAATACCATCGACTCTATGAGAGCCGAAAGGCTGCGGGCATAGACTGCCTCGGTAACGAGCGTACTCGGCACGCCCAAGTCGAGGGCGAGTTGGCTCATCCATTTGCCGGTCCCCTTCGCACCGGCCCGGTCGAGCACTTTGTCGACCAAGAAATCGCCCGTGTCGGGGTCTTTGACACTGAAGATGTCGCGCGTGATTTCGATGAGGTAGCTGTCGAGTTCACCACGATTCCACTCAGCGAATACTTCGTAAAGCTCGTCGTTATTTAGGCCAATGACATGCTTGAGCAGGAAATAGGCCTCGCAGATGAGTTGCATGTCGCCATATTCGATGCCGTTGTGGACCATTTTAACGTAGTGGCCGGCACCGCGCGGACCGACCCATTCGCAGCAAGGAATGTCGTCGTTCGGACCGACTTTGGCGGCGATCGCTTGGAAGATTTCTTTGACCTCGGGCCAAGCCGCTTCGCTGCCGCCCGGCATTAGGCTAGGGCCCTTGAGTGCGCCTTCCTCGCCCCCCGAAACACCGGTACCGACAAACAACAGCCCGGCTTCTTCGACCTCTTTGGTGCGTCGCTCGGTGTCGGCATAGAACGTGTTGCCGCCGTCAATGATGATGTCGCCCTCGTCGAGGAGTGGAGTAAGCTGCTTGATGACCGCGTCGACCGCCGGACCCGCTTTGATCATCAGCATCACCTTGCGCGGCCGCGACAAGCTGGCGACTAACTGCTCGGGCGAGTGGCAACCGACAAACTGCTTGCCAGCCGCGCGACCCGCGATGAATTCGTCGACCACGCTGGTCGTGCGATTATATACGGCCACCCTATAACCGCGGCTCTCGACATTGAGCGCCAGGTTTTCGCCCATCACAGCGAGGCCAATCAGTCCAAAGTCGCAAAGTTCGCTTGCCATCGTGTTCCCGAACGAGAGTTACCGAGTGATTTTGTCAGCCCGTTTTTATCGACTACTAGCCACGTTTGGTCAATGCGGCGGGATGCGAGCGGCGGCAAGCAAGCGGAGAGCATGCGGCCACCACTTGGGGAACACAGCTTCATCGAGATAGCGAGTTTTATCCCTGCCCCCTTGCTCTCAACTCCCGACGATTCGCAAACTAGCCTTCGCCCGCAGGCCCGATTAAACTGTCCGACTCGCAACAGAACTGGAGACACCTTCCCATGGCCACTCTTTCAATTCCGCCCAGCCGCGGTTCGCTCGATTTTCTCTCGCTTGGCGCGGTCGTCCATCGACTCGATCCGGGGACGATTCCGTTTCGGCGCGCTTCGTCGTTCGATATTCACGTTTCGGGAGGCGAATACAATGTCGCCGCCAATCTCGCCAGTTGTTTTGGACAAGCGACCGGCATCGCGACCGCCATGGTCGATAACGGCATCGGCGAGCTTGTGCAAACCAGTATTCGCGGTATGGGCGTTCGTCCATTTTATAAGCACTTTACCCACGACGGTGTTCGTGGTCCCAACATCGCCACTGTCTACAGCGACCGCGGCCACGGCTCGCGCGCACCGGTGGTGTTTTACAACCGGGCCAACGAAGCCGGAGCCATGCTCCAACCGGGCGATTTTGACTGGAAGTCGATCATCGGCGAAAATGGAGTCCGCTGGTTTCACAGCGGCGGCATCTTTGCCGCACTTTCAGACACGACAGCCGAACTCATTATTGAAGCGATGCAGGCCGCCAAAGCGGCCGGTGCCGTCACATCTTTCGACCTGAACTATCGTGCAAAATTGTGGGCCACCCTCGGTGGCGATGACAAAGGTCGCGACACGATGCGTCGCATCGTCGAACATGTCGATGTGCTCATAGGCAACGAAGAAGACATCCAAAAGGGACTCGGCATCGCCGGACCAAAGGTCGATACACCGACGAGCAAGCTCGACCCAAAAGTCTTTTTCGGTGTGATCGGGCAAGTCCGCGAACAATTTCCCGGCATCAAAGCAGTCGCCACCACACTTCGCGAAGTCCACTCGACCAATCGTCACGGCTGGGGGGCCGTTCTCTGGATCGACGGCCAAGAACTCGTCAGCCCCACCGCCCAACTCGACGTACTCGATCGCATCGGCGGCGGCGACGGCTTCGCCTCGGGACTGATCTTCGGCTTGCTCGACGGCCGCGAACCAAACGACGCATTGCGGCTGGGCTGGGCCCACGGCGCATTGCTGACGACTTTTCCGGGCGATGTCTCGATGGCAACGCTGCCCGAAGTCGAAGCCCTCGCCGAAGGCGGCACCGCCCGCGTACAGCGATAGACGAACATCGTCTTCCCGGAGCGTGTCATTTGGTGTAGCATTCGGGTGCAAAAAGATTATCGGGCCGTAGCGCAGTTTGGTAGCGCGTTTGACTGGGGGTCAAAAGGTCGCAGGTTCGAATCCTGTCGGCCCGATTTTACGTAAATCCTTAGGCGTTCGTGACTTAGCGATTCCTGCCATCGGTCGGCAGAGCTGCCTGGGCGTGACAATTGTGAGGTATTTGTACCTCAGAAAGGTTGCACCATGGCTCGCAAGGCCGGAATCCCCGCGTATTCGCTCCACAAACGGAGCGGGCAAGCGATCGTTCAAGTCAAACTGACCCCCGACGCCCCCAAGCGCACCGGGCTCTATCTGGGGCCTCACGGCAGCGACGAGAGTCGCGACAATTACGCCCGGGTGATCGCTGATCTGCTCGCTGGCCGCCCCGTCACGCCCCCCGATCGCGTCGGTGCCCCCCAAGTCGTCTCGACTCGTTTCTTGACGCAGGTCGACGGCCTGGTGGCTCGGTTCATGCAACACGCCCAAGGGTACTATCGCAAGGGGGATCGGGTAACGAGCGAAGTCGCCGGCTTTCGCTGCGCGACGCAGTATCTGCTCGCGAATCATGCCGAGCTGCGGGCCGACGATTTTGGCGTGGGCGACCTGAAAGCGATCAGGCAGTCGATGATCGACGCCGGGCTGACTCGCGGCGTCGTCAACCAGTACGTCGGCCGCATCGTGAGAATCTTTCGCTGGGGAGCCTCTGAGGAGCTGCTGTCGCCGGCGACGTGGTCGGCACTGCGAACGCTCGCGGGATTACAGGCCGGGCGAACCACTGCGCCGCAACCCGACCCGGTGCTGCCGGTCGACGACTTGATTATCGACGCGACGCTTCGCGCGTTGCCCGAGGTCGTGGCGGCGATGGTGAAGCTGCAACGGGCCACCGGGATGCGACCGAACGAAGTTTGCTCGATCCGCCCTTGCGACGTCGATCGCTCGGGCAACGTCTGGCAGTACGTGCCGCACGAACACAAAACCCAACACCATGGCAAACGCCGCGTGGTGCTGATCGGCCCCCGCGGCCAGGACATTCTACGGCCGTTTCTGTTGCGGCCGGCAGAGCAGTATTGTTTCCAGCCGAAGCGTCACGTGCCGGTGCCGATCGAGCGGAAGCGGTATCGCATCGACAGCTATCGCCAAGCGATCGAGCGAGCGTGCGACGAAGTGTTCCCGCCAGCGGGCAAGCTGGCGCGTCACGACGGCGAATCGATGCGGGGTTGGGTGCGTCGCTTGCAAGCGGCGGGGCTCGGCCCGCAGCTCGCTGTCTGGCAGAAACAGCATCGCTGGTCGCCCAACCGCTTGCGGCATTCGTTCGCGACAAAGGCGCGAAGTCAGTACGGTCTCGAAGCGGCGCAAGTGCTGCTGGGGCACTCGCGGGCGGATATCACCGAAGTGTACGCCGAACGTGACGTGGCTCGAGGCGTGGCTGCGATTGAACAGATTGGTTAGAATTTAGACTCTGCCGGGTCGCGGTTCGCTACCGCACAGACCGGCCGACGCGCGGCGAATTTCTGCAACCTTTCGCGTAGCCGTCGGCCGGTCACCTGGCTTTGATGAAAGGTTGCTACGATGACGCTCAGCAAGCAATTGCGCAAGGGAATGGAACTGATCGGTCGCAAGATTGCCGCCGAATTCCCCGACGCGGAAATCGACGCTGACACAGCCAAAGTATCAATGGAGTTTCGCGACTGCGCAGTTGCGCGGGTCGATGGAGTCGTGCGATACTTTTGCAGCCGGATGATTCGCCCGCCGTTCCCAACGACCACTCGCGAAATTGTCGACGGCCCGTCAAAACGGGTGAAACAAAAGCTGAAGCGATACGAGCGACTTCGCTCGTTGATCGAGACGCAACTTCTCGCGGCAATGGCACGTCACCACTTTCGCAACTCGGACATCGAGTTGGGGACAAAATTCTACGGTCAATACTTGGTTCGGTTTTCGGAAGTGCATCGCGACATTGTTGACAGGAACCTGTCAACACAAAGCGGCAAGATGGCACAAAATGTGAAAGCGAACAAATCGAACCACCTGACGGAGGAAGAGCGCGAGCTGCTCGGGGCCGCAGTTCGCGAACTCCAAGCCGCTGATGGCATGAAGCAAATTTCCGCCGCCACTCGCGTCGCGCTTCAGCTCAGCAAGGGAGAGTTTCCCGGCATCGCACGTCGAGTTGAGAAGAGTGCACAAACGCTCGCCGGGTACACCAGAAAACTTTCGTCGGCGCGAGGGGGGTAGCGCCGCAGGATCGCCGCGACGCACGCTAAAACTTGCATCAGTTGAATTACCTTCACTGATTGCGAGTTAAAAAATGAGTGCAACTCTTGAATTCTCACTCAATCACGACCTGATCCCGGCGGCGAAGGCAATCGAACTTGTCACCGGCCAGCGGCCCCACGCAACAACAATCTACCGTTGGGCTCACGTCGGCGTGCGTGGTAACAAACTGCCCACGAAAGTGCTGTTCGGCAAGCGCGTGTCGACCGTCGAAGCGGCGCGTGAATTTCTCGAAGCGATCTCCGCCGAACGCAGCGCCTAACCGGTCGAAAGGCATGAGGCCATGGCCGGATTCGCCGCCATTCTGAACGACGAAATTGACGCGCTCGCTGTTGACCCCGCGTTGCTGGGGCTGTTCGTTTTGCTCGTTCGTCGCGCGAGTTGGGATGGCGGCATCGCACCGAAGGGGAGCGTGCTTGCGCCGGGGCAGCTGGTAACGTCGCGACGCGAGCTGGCCCGACTCACCGGCCAATCCGAGTCGTGGTGCCATCGAGCTATCGAGCGGCTCGCAGCTGGCGGATTCATAGTCGTGGAGAAAAACCGTGAAGGTTCGCTCGTGACGATCGGCGACTGGGATTTGCGAAGGCCACCGAAAAAGCTGCGAACCACCGATCGAACCAAAAGCGAACCGCAAACCGACCGCGAATCGAACCGCAACGTGAACCACAAAGTGAACCACCAAAACGGAACGAATCGAACTGCAAAACAAGTAGCAAACAGTGAATCCGTCAGGTGCAATGAACCACCAAACGAACCACCAAACGAACCGGGAAGTGAACCGCAAACCGAACCAAAATCGAACCGCGAAGTGAACACCTACAAACTAAACAACCTTAACCTCAAAGGGGGCGAAGTCGATCCCTCTCTTGACAGAAGCTGGTAATAACCAACAAACGCAAACCCTTGAAAAGAATAATAATAGAAGGCTTTTACAGTGATTTCTTCTT
>JBGSWC010000405.1:0-3613 GCA_041752635.1 Pirellulales bacterium
CCCGGCGTGTCCGGTGCCGAGTTGCTCGCTCTGCAGCGCGAACTCCACACCCGGTTCGCCGGCCAATTCTTGTTCGACCAATTCGGAATGATAGCCAACAACGACCACAATTCGCTCGGCTCCGCCCGCTCGTAACGCATCGATTACGTAGCGAATCATCGGCCGTCCACAGACCGGCACCAGCACCTTTGGTAACTCGCTTTTCATGCGGGTTCCCTTGCCAGCGGCCAAGACAATGGCCATGAGTTTCGACATTCGCCCTGCCCGCGGTTGTTAGTAAGAAAGCGTTTTGGGGTCGTTATCATGGCACTTTCGCCTGCGAGCGCGTAGGGTGTGACAAAATCGCACCTACGCTGCGAAAAGCCGCTGCCACCGCTCGAAATGGCCGTGGGGGTAGATGAATAGCGATAAGAGTCACGACAGTTGGCTGAATTCCGAACCACAGATGAACGCCGATATACGCGGATAATTAGTTTATTCGTGTGGCTCGTAGCAACTTTTCGCCCCCGGCTGCAAAAAAAGTATTCCGCCGCTGTCCGGCGAGTCGCACTTGACTCGGTGAATCGGCGTCCATCTGCGTTTATCCGCGGCTTCATTTGTCAACAACTGTGCGCTGTCGTATTGGTTTTTTAATTGCGCTTCCTTCCGACTCGGCGTCTTTGCTGCGTACCCACAAACGCCTGAGGGTGCAATTCGCGTGCTTTCCGCCCGGTCGTGAGCAAGATATGATGTAGCGACGCGAATGACAGTTGGGTCGGCACGCGCTCGTCAGATAATATAAGGATACGCACACATGCTTTACGGTTCACTTGCAGCGATCGATGGCGGTGCGCCCGGCGTGCTGGCGCAGTTGGTTCCCGAAGGACCCGGCGATAACAACGCCGCTTGGATCGTCGGCGGCATACTGATCGTCATCGCGATGCTGGCGGCAGTCGCGGTGATCGCGCTTGCTTGGACTTATATCAGGCTCTGGTTTCAAGCTTATGTCTCAAACGTGCGGATCAATCCGCTCTCGCTGGTTGGCATGAGTCTGCGGCAGGTGCAACCCAAGACGATTCTCGAAGCCCAGATCATGGCCATGCAGGCGGGCGTGGGGGCCGACCCGACTACCGGTATCACCACCAAGCGGCTCGAAGCTCATTACCTCGCCGGCGGCAACGTACCGCGTGTGATTCACGCGATCATCGCCGCCCACCGGGCCGACATCGATCTCGACTTCGACCGCGCGGCCGCCATCGACCTCGCCGGTCGCGATGTGCTCGACGCGGTGCGGACGAGCGTTTATCCGAAGGTCATTGACTGCCCTGACCCCGAGAAGTCAGCCCGGTCGGCACTGAGCGCCGTTGCCAAAGATGGTGTCGAGCTAAAAGTTCGAGCACTCGTGACGGTGCGAACGAATCTCAAACAACTCATCGGCGGGGCGACCGAAGAGACGATTGTGGCCCGTGTGGGCGAGGGCATCATCACTGCCATCGGCTCGGCCAGCAATCACTTTGAGGTAATGGAAAACCCCGATCGCATTTCGAAGGCCGTGCTGGACCGGGGCCTCGACGCTCAAACGGCATTCGAGATTGTCTCGATCGACATCGCCGACATCGACATCGGCGAGCAAATCGGCGCGCGGCTCGCCGCCGACCAAGCCGAGGCCGACATGCGAAAAGCCCAAGCCCGCGCCGAACAGCGTCGTGCGAATGCCATCGCCCACGAACAAGAAATGAAAGCGGGTGTTGCCGCGAACCGAGCCCACGTCTTGCTCGCCCAAGCAGAGGTGCCGATGGCGATGGCCGACGCTTTTCGGCGAGGCAATCTGGTGACCGCCAACAATAACGGACGGGCTTCGTAGAATTCGTTTGCCGGCGGGCCCCCTTCCTGTGTGGCTAACGCCGCTCGAACACCGTCGCGCGGCCCAGTTGCATCGGGCCGATCGACCAGCCGAGCCAGCCGTCATCGATTACCAACTGCGTGATTGTGAGTCCGGCAAATCTCGGGTCGTCGCTCGCTGGTACGACCACGATTTCGGTTTCGTCACCAAATACCGATCCCAGTATGGCTTGCAGCCGAAACCGCTCGGCGTTGCGGAGTTGGCCCTCGATATGCGGGCCGCTGGCATGAACGAGCCGAGCCGAGAGTCCGTCGACCGCCGGCTCGAAATAGACGTGAATACGAAAGTTGCGATGTCTGCTTCGTTCGTGCAGCAGTTCGACAATCGATAACTGCAACCTTGCTTGCCCTTCGACGAACTTGACAACCACAGCGCCCGTGTCGGCGAATTGCACAAGCGTCGCATCGCCATCGATGTCACTCTCTGCAACAGTCTGACCAGGAAACTTCGCAGCCAAATGTTCACGCAGTTCGTTGACGGTCATTCGTTGACCATCGAGATCGAGTCCGGCCGCCAAGTTTGTCACCAGCGATTCGTGCAATTGCAAACTAGCCAGACTGTCAGCGAGCGCTCGCGGCCGTGGCGTATGGGCAGCGAGTTGATCGGGGCGGGCAACGCGAAAACGGCCGATCATCCGCTCGCTATTGGTTTCTAGTTGCAACGTGTCGAGCTTCATGCCGAACCGGTCGAGACGGTCGGCGATTTGTTGTTGGTAGCGAAGCTTGGCATCGTTGATCGCTTGGTCGATTCGCGCGTCGAATTCGTTGCTTACTCGAAGGCTCGCCTTCTGTTCGACCTCGCGTTCGGCTTGGCTCTTGCGTTTGGCATATTCGTCTTGTGCGCGGCTTTCGATCAGCCGCCCCGCCAACGGAACGCCATCGTATTTGCTGCGTATGCCAACGAGTTGATTGCTCGCTTCGGCCACGGTCCGTGTCGCACCGGTGTGTGGGCCCGAACGGTCGACCAACAACTGTTTGCTGCCGGCGAAACGGGTGGTGCCGATCGACTCAATCGTCACCGGTGGCGAGTACGATTGCGTGCGACTATTCGTTTCGCCGGTGAGCTGCAGCCCCACCCGCCATGCCGACAGGTCTTCGAGCAGTTCGACATGCAAGTGACTAGTGGTTTTTGCAGTGCCGTGAACGGGTGTACCGACAATGATATCGTGTACTTCTTCGTCGCGTGTCGATTGGGGCTCGATCATCCGCAACAGCAAATCACGCGAAACGGCGAGCCTCAAGTTCGCGTTGCGATAGTGAACCTCGAGCTGATTGGCGAGTGCGCGCTCGCGAGGATTCGGTGACATGGCAGCCATTCGCGAGTGATCGGCAATCGCTTGGGCGAGTCTTGGCTCGCCCGACTGCTCGTAACGCTCGATTGTGCTGGTCAAGCTCGACCAGTCGTCGGGCAGCGGTGCGGCATCGTTCGATTCGACCGAGTGGGTGACGAACCGAATCGGCGCTGCCCCGACATCGATCGCTCGTCGTTCGCCGCCGGCGCTTGCGACAATTCGCGGTTCGGTTCGACAAACCGCATCGACCGCCGACCAACAGCCCCCACGACGCAACAGCCCCCACCGCGCTTGCCGCAATCGCACCGCGAGCGTTTCGTCGACGACCGCTTCAGCGGTGCGGCCTGCTTCGTCGGCCAACACTACAAGCCGGGTGAGTAGCTCGTGCGACGCATGCTGTTGAAACTCGTTGGCATCGGTCAACTGGTCGAGCGTTCGCA
>JBGSWC010000406.1:0-9352 GCA_041752635.1 Pirellulales bacterium
GCCTTTTCGCAGCGGATGCCTCCGGTGCAAAAAGTAACCATTGGCCGCTCGCGCCAGTGATCGGGGAATTCGTCGACGACCGCTGGAAACTGGGTGAAACTCTCGATGCCGGGCGAAACGGCACCCTCGAACGTACCAACTTCCACCTCAAACTCATTGCGGGTGTCGAGCAACGTCAACTCGCGGCCTTCGTCGAGCCACTGGCAAAGCTGCTGAGCGGTAATCTTGTCCCCGACCGGTTCGCCGGCTGGAACTTTGACGCCAAAGGCGATGATCTCGCGTTTCACCCTCACCAACATGCGGCTAAAGGGTTGGTAGTTGCTGTAGCTCTGCTTCACTTCGAGCGCTCCGATCTGCTCGTCGGATTGCAGGTGGTCGAGCAACGCGCGGGTGCTATCAAGGGCGCCAGCCACAAACAGATTGATGCCCTCTTCGGCTAGCAGTATTGTTCCGCGGAGCCCCAGTTGCTGGCACAAATCACGTAATTCGCTGCGTCGAGCGTCGATTCGTTCGAGGCGAACAAACTTATAGCTGGCTATGTTAACGATCTTCATATTGCCGATTATTGTGACTTCAGCTTCGGATGAAAATTGGCTTCGGGCCGATTTGGACAGGGGTAAAGCGAAATCTTGCCCAGTTTCTCACGTTCCGCCCCTTGGCAAGCCGATTTTTGCGGACATACTACTCGCGCACAGTTTACAGTTCCTGTACCGCAAGAGTCTTCCCTTTACGCTTCATTTCGCGAGTCCCAACGGAACAAATGTCTGGTTTGGCGGCATTGTTGGCAACCACTGGCCTGCTGGTGGGTGGTGGGTATCTCGAATTGGCCGGTCATCGTCGCCGACTCGAGAAAATTCCCTATCGGATTCACGTCAACGGGACGCGTGGCAAAAGCAGCGTTGCGCGGCTGATTGCTGCGGGCATGCGTGAAGCGGGGCGGCGGACATTCTGTAAGACAACAGGCACACTGCCGCGAGCGATCTTGCCCGATGGGTCGGAATTCCCCGTGTTCCGACCGGCGAAGGCCAACGTCATCGAACAATTGCGAATTGTGCAGGCAGCCGTCGAATCGAATGCCGAGGTGTTGGTAATGGAGTGCATGGCGCTCGTTCCCTACTTGCAGTGGCTTTGTGAAGACAAAATGGTGAGGGCCACTCACGGTGTTATCACCAACGCCCGCCCCGATCACCTCGATGTGATGGGACCGGGCGAAAAAGATGTCGCGATGGCACTCGCTGGCATGACTCCCCAGGGAGCCAAGCTGTTTACCGCCGAACAAGATCACCTTGATACCTTCAAGATGGCGTGCGACGATCGCAAAAGCGAGCTGATCGCTATCACTCCCGAAGACGTTGCCGAGATCACACCACTCGATCTGTCGGGTTTTCCCTATGTCGAACATGCCGAAAATGTGGCCCTCGCGCTGCGAGTGTGTGGCGATTTGGGCGTCGAACGCCACATTGCTTTGCGTGGTATGTGGAAAGGCAAACCCGACCCGGGTGCCATGACGGCGCACGAGCTGAACTTCTTTGGACGCGAAATCAACTTCGTCAACGGTTTCGCAGCCAACGACCCCGAATCGACCGAACGCATCTGGAAAATGGCCCTCGAACGTTATCCCGACGTCGAACAGCGGATCGCCGTATTCAACTGTCGCATGGACCGACCCGACCGATCGCAACAACTGGGCAGCATCATCGCCGAGTGGCCGCGGGCCGATTCGTACTTGCTGATCGGTAGTGGAACGTATATCTTCGCGCGGGCCGCGACCGAAGCTGGTATCGACCCGATGACGATCGAAATGGCCGAAGGTCGCTCGGCTGAAGACATTTTCGAGTTGATTGTCGAAATGTCGGGGCGTCGTTCGCTCGTCATGGGTATGGCAAATATTGGTGGAATTGGTCTCGACGTGGTTCGCTTCTTCGCGAACCGCAGCACGGTGAGGTATTTCAAGTGATACAAGTCGCGACGGTCGCAATTGGCATTGGGCTCGCTATTAGCCTGCTCTTCAGCGAGGTTTTTGGCCTCGCGGCAGGGGGCATGGTGGTGCCAGGTTATTTTGCCCTCTTTCTGAACAAACCGGTCACGATCGCGATGACGGTCATCGCGTCGCTGGCGACCTATTTCGTGGTCCACTTATTGTCGACCTTTATCATAATCTACGGCAAACGCCGCACGGTGTTGATGATTCTCGTGGGCTTTTTGATTCGGACGCTGATCGATCGCTTGCCCTATTTGCTGGCCGGCGTGCCAGTGCAGTTTTCTGATTCGTTTAGCTTCGAGTTCCTCGGCGGCGAGATCGATGCAACCGTTATCGGCTATGTCATTCCGGGACTCGTCGCGATTTGGATGGACCGCCAGGGGGCGATCGAAACCCTCGCAACGCTGCTCACGGCCTCCGTCGTCGTTCGACTCATTCTGATACTCATCTATGGCAACGAATTGGTGCAATTGACGCAATGAAACGTGTTTATTGGAGACCTCGCGCGGTATCTCGCACGGCACTGGTGCTCATTGGCATCGTGTCGCTCGTGGGGCTGTTGCTCGTCGAGTTTTGGAAGGTCAACGCCGACCGGCCTTACGCCGACGAAAAGCTCGCGGCGTCGAAACTCGCCGACCGCGCGATGCGATATGTCAAAGGGATGCGGCAACAGATTGGTCCCCCGATCGACATTTCCACTGATCCCACAGAGAGCGGGATCGTCGGCCTTCCGATGTCGAGCGTCACGAGTGTGTCGGGGGTGCTTTCGGCCAAACGGACGTCGATCAATCCCAACTTTTCAGCCGTCATTGTCGACATGCTCAAACGAGCCGGCGTCGACAGAGGCGACACGGTCGCCGTGGGCGTTTCTGGCTCGTTTCCCGCTCTGAATATCTGCACGTTTGCAGCGTGCGAAACATTGGAAGTCAAGTACGTTTCGATCGCCAGTGCGTCGGCCTCGCAGTGGGGGGCCAACGTTCCCGATTTGCTGTGGATCGACATGGAGCGTGTCCTCGCCGAAGAGGGCATCTTCACCAATCGATCGGTCGCCGCATCGATGGGCGGAGAAGAAGACCGGGGACTCGGACTCAGCGACGAAGGACTCGCCGCCGTACGCGCAGGCATCGAGCGCAACGGGCTCGATTTTCTCGATCCCCCCACCTTTGAAGACAACGTCGCCAAGCGCATGGACATTTATCGGCAAGGTGCCCAAGGGCAGCCAATTAAGTGTTATATAAACATCGGTGGCGGGGCCGTTTCGGTCGGGCGATCGCGCGGGAAGCACATGCTGAAACCAGGCCTCAATCAACGGCCCACACTGCGACTCGGCGAAATCGACGGCGTCATGCAAGAATACCTCACGCAAGGCGTTCCGGTGATTCACCTCGTGCAAGTCGTCGACCTCGCAGAACGCTATGGTCTGCCAATCGAACCGCTGAGCTTTCCTGAAGTGGGCGAGGCGAATGTTTTCAAGGGCATCGATTACAACAAGTTCCTAGTTGCGGCCGTACTCGCGATTATCCTTGGCTGCCTGTATGGATTTATTCGCTCAGACATTGGTTTCCGGCTGCTATCTGGTCCTAAGTCGAAAGTCAAAGACGCCCGTCCTGAACCAATGGTGTAAGGTCTGGCGGCAATGGACGACGAAGCCAGCTACATCTGCGACTCGTGTGGCGAAGAGATCGTGATACCGATCGACCTGTCGCTCGGCCACGAGCAACAATACGTCGAAGACTGCCCCGTCTGCTGCGTGCCGAATGTAATTTCGGTCGATATCGACGACGACGGCCACGCTCGCGCGTCGGCCGAACGAGAATACTAGCCGCTAATGTGCTAGTATGTAGCCATCGTCGCCAGACGGCGGACCTGTCTCTCTGGTCGTTTCGACATTCTTCACACACTCCCCGAGTGTGGCTACAACTCCTTACCGCGACTACTCATGTGCAAACCCATTCACCAGTCGCCCGGCGATCGTTTTCAGCTCGATAGAATCGACCCCCGCCAAGTAGATGGCGACTGGGACAAACGGTCGGCCCGCGAGCGGATTGAGCAAAACACCGAGCGAACACGCGACCTCGCCTATCGGCTTTATGCCGAAAACAAGCACAGTGTGCTCCTAGTGCTGCAAGGAATGGACACCGCCGGCAAGGACGGAACCATCCGTACGGTGCTCACGGGCATAAATCCGCAAAGCTGCCAGATAGTACCGTTCAAACAGCCAAGTCACGAAGAACTCGACCATGATTTTCTGTGGCGTGTTCATAACGCGGTCCCGCGTCGTGGCAACATTGGAATTTTCAATCGCTCCCACTATGAAGATGTACTGATAGTGAGAGTTCACAATCTTGTCGCGGAAAATGAGTGGAAAACACGGTACGACCGCATCAATGAATTCGAAGAGTTGCTCACCAACGGGGGCGTCAAAATAGTCAAGTGCTTCTTGCACATCAGCAACGAAGAACAACGCGAGCGCCTGCAAGCGAGGCTCGATGATCCCGACAAACGTTGGAAGTTCAGCAAGGGCGACCTCGCCGAACGTAAACTGTGGCCCGCTTACCAGCAGGCCTACGCCGACGCGCTCACCAAGTGCAACACCGAACACGCCCCCTGGCACGTGATTCCCTCGGACCGCAAGTGGTACCGCAACCTAGTGGTAAGTGAACTTCTTCGCGACACACTCGAAGACCTCGACCCACAGTTCCCGCCATCGGAGCCTGGGCTCGATGGGATTGTGGTCGAGTAAGTCGCTCGTGGTTCGCTCGACTCGGCTTGCACGACTTGGCTCGCTCGACCTAGCTCGCTGGGGCAGTCGCTGGGAGGGGCCGAATAAGACAAGTTCTACTCGGGAACGCGAAGCAGCAGCCGAAATAGCTCCGGTCGATTGGGGGCGAGTAGACAACGATTTCACGATTTGGCACTCTCTGATCCGCTGACAACTCAGAGCTAAATCGCTCTATCCCATTTTGTAAGCCATTTGCTACAAGCGTGGCTCGCGAACCAGTTCCCGCCACTCGCGCCCCTCCCCTTTTTGCTCGCAAGGATGCGAACATGCAAATGACCCTGTCTCCTGAGACGTGGATTGCTGTCCACTTGGTAAGTGTGCTGCTAGCGGCTGTCAGCCGCGTTGGGTTGTCTCCCTGGCTCAAAAGCTTCGTGCTCACTTCGTTGCTGGTGTTGGTGGCGGCTGTGAGCTTGCTAGCGACAGCGGCCTTCTGGACCCAGCAGGCACACGCGACTTTTTCTTGTTTGACGCTGGGAATTGTGCTGGTGGCCGTCGTATTCGACCGCCCTGGTAGCCCGGCGAGCGACTTGGTCTGGAAGGTTGCTAGCGATACCGAACACCGGGCCTACAACGCCGATCGCATCGTCGGTTGAAAACGACGAATAACCGCCACGGCGAGAATCGTCGTCAAAATCGGAAAAAAACTCCCCTTCGCTACCATCGGTTGCCGAAATCACTTATCGAGCGGCTTGCGCATCGCGCGGCACGGCTTGGTGGTTGGCATCCGGGGGTGCTGGCCACGCTTAACCAAAAGTTGGCCGCCAATCGGCTGATGCTTTGTCTCGTCGCAGAGGGCGACCGAGACCAAGTCACCACTACCATCGGAGGGGGAAATGGGAATGCGTTTCATTCATCTCGGCTGCGCCTTGGCGGTGCTGCTAGCATCGGCACCTTTGGCCATGAGCCAAACGGTCGAGCAAACCCAAATGGCACAGCGCGTCGCCGTCGCTCTCAAGCAGAGTGGACAGCTCTCGGGCTATCGTGTGGGTGTGAAGTACCAAGACGGAGTTGCCTGGCTCGTGGGGACAGTGCCCGACCAACAGCAGCACGACGCCGCGGTGGAGATTGCCCAGCAGGTTGAGGGCATCGATCGCGTGATCAGCAAGCTCGAAGTGAGCGGTGTATCGACCGGCGAAGCGCCTGCTAACGGTAGTGTCGAAACGACTCCTTCGCTGCTGTACGACAGCCTTCAGCAATCACTTAACAGCGTCGACCAGCCGAACTCGGTGGCACCAGCAAGTGCCCAGATGCCAGCACGAGGTGCCGGACCGCGGCCAATGGGTCAACCAGCGGCTCGCTCGGCTCGTCCGATGCCGATGTCGGCTCAGCAAGCCCACGCCGTCCGTATGGCCGGTGCGCAGCAGAACCGACCTATGCCGGTGCAATACAACGCCGGCATGGCTCAAATGGGCCAGATGCCCCAGGGCTATGTGCCCAACGGTGGCGGTGCCCAAGCGAGTTACGACAACGCTCACTTGCCCAACTACGCTTGGCCGAGCTATGCGGCACACAACAACTACGCGGCATTGACGTATCCCAAGCAGTATTCGCCGACCGCCTGGCCTTACATCGGCCCGTTCTATCCTTACCCCCAAGTCCCGCTGGGCTGGCGTAAGGTGACGCTCGAATGGGACGACGGTTGGTGGATGCTCGACTTCAGTCACAAGAATTGCCAGTAGTTACCTGCTAGCAATTCGCGATAGTAATTGCCCCGGCGGACAAGTTTCCGCCGGGGTTTTTTCGTTGACTCGGATCCGACGGAATTTTTTTTCGGCATATTCCGAACAATCCGCAAGATTGCCCCAGATTCTCACGATAACTCTAGTAGCCAACCACTACGGGTAGGCTGGGTCGCCATGGAAGGTGACCAAGAAGCAACAAATCAACTAGCAACCTCTCGTCTGAAGCAAGGGTTGATCGATGGAGCGGACAACTCGTAACATGCGTCCCTACACACTCGCCTGTGGTCTTGCCATGGCCGTCGTCTCGCTTACCAGCAGCGGCTGCTTCTGGGGAGTCACAAGCACGGGACCGAGTCTCGGTATTCTCGCCTACCCGATTCCGGTAAGCCCTTTCTATCAAAAAGAAAAGGAAGACGACTTTTGGATGAAGGAACGGTATGATCGCGTGCCGATCATGGGACCGATTACCACGGGCATGGAGGTCGTGGCGCTTGATCCTCCGAGCGACGACGAAGTGATGCGGGCGATGGAAAAGGCCCAACCGGTGCAGGGCACGGTGCCGTTTCTCTATGTTCGCAATCGTAACAACGTTCGCATCGTGAAAGAGAAAATTGCCGACTACATCGACCCGCCACGCGTCTATCCGCTGATCGGACCAGCCCAACAACACCACGCTCACTACAAGTGTACCGTCTACTACGAAGACATTCGCCGCATTGGCTGGCCGGTGCCACACACGCTGGTCGACGAAGACGCTCGCGAAGTGCTCTACATCGACCACAACCACCTGCACATGGTGGGCAACGTCGACGATGGCTGCGGTCCGCCGGTTCAATAGCGGGCCAGGGCCGACCGATAATACTCAACACCTCGGCCGAAAGTTTGGCCGAGGTGTTTGTTTTTGCGGTGTTTGTTTTTGCGAAGGCAGAAAAGAAAGCAGGCCATGAGTTTTGCGTTTTTGCAATTTGGTTCACATCGATTTCTCGCCGATGTTGCTGGTGACATTCCCACACAGAGTGTGCTGGAGATGTTTGTCGCCGCAGGACCGACGGTTTGGCCGATTGTCATCGCGTCGTTTATTATGACGCTGGTCGTTTTCGAGCGATTTTTCTCGCTCCGCCGTGGGCGTATTTTGCCTGGTCCGTTCGTCAAGTGTTTTCTTTCGCAATTGAGCGAGGGTTCACTCGACCGCGACGAGGCGATGGAGCTTTGCGCCGAAGATGGTAGCCCGATTTCGCAAGTTTTTGCTGCTGGTCTGCGGAAATGGGGTAAACCGGCGGTCGAAGTCGAACAAGCGATTCTCGACGAAGGCGAACGAACCGCGAACGTCTTGCGACGTTACCTGCGTGTGCTCAATGGTGTAGCGACGGTGTCGCCGCTGTTGGGGCTGCTGGGTACGGTGTGGGGCATGATCGAAGCCTTCAACGCCATTAGCAGTAGCGCGGCGATGGGGCGCCCCGAGTTGCTTGCCGGAGGAATTAGCGGCGCGCTGCTGTCGACCGCGGCTGGGCTGTTGGTGGCGATACCGGCCTATATTTTTCACTTGTACTTCGTCGGCCGCGTCGATGCTTTGGTGATGGAGATCGACAGCGCCGGCCAACAAGTTGTCCACCTGATTTCGAGCGAAGCCTTAGCAGACAGACGAGGCAAAAAGAAAGCAGCGTGATAAATCGAACGCAACGTTCCAAAGCCCTTACTTTCTTCCTAGACTCTCGCCACTAGCCTCTCGACTGCTTTCCACCGATGCCCCTCAAAACACAACGCGACGATCAGGCACGGCTCGATTTGACGCCGATGATCGATGTTGTGTTCTTGCTCATCATCTTCTTCATGGTGGCGACCAAATTCACCGAGGTCGAACGAAACATCGAAATCGAGTTGCCTAAGGTGACCGACGCCGGCACATCGTCGCCACCGGTGAGGCCGAGAATCGTGGTGGTGTCAGCCGATGGCACGGTACGGCTCGATGGACAAGTGGTGACCACGGAGGGACTAGCGAACCAGCTCTCCGAGGCAACTCGCCAAAGCGCCGATGTGCAGGTCGAAGTCCACGGCGACGCCCAAAGCGACTTTCAGCACATCGCCGCCGCGATGGCCGCCTGCCGCGCGGGGGGGGTAACTCAGCTCGGTATTAAGGTCGAAACGGCGACCGCCTTGGATGCTGGCGTTCGGAAAGTCCGATAGAACTAACGGGCTGCTTCGCTTTCAACCGCCAATCGCCATGATTCTCATTCTATTATCGATCGCGGCCGGTGTGCTGGCGGTGGGGCTGCTCGTGTGGCATCGCACACCTTGGGGCCGCAGGCGACCGATGCCCCAATATGCCGTGCTGTCGCTGGTCGCCCACCTGCTGCTAGCGATCGTCGCCGCCGCCGTGCGCGTTGTGGCATGGCCACCAGGAGCCGGTGAACCCGAACCGATTCGCGTGACAGTGCTGGCGGAACTGCCTCGCGAGGTTGTCGAAACACTCGTCGAACAGTCTCCGACCGCTGAGCAAGCGTTTGCCGAGCCGGTCGCTGCGGATGAAGTCGAGAACGATCCAATCGACGATGTCGACATTAACATTTTGCCGGTGGGCGAACCGACACCAACCCAGCCAGAACCGCTCGAAGCTCCATCGCTCGCCCAGCCGGCATCGGTGGTGCCCGTTCCATCTGAAATTGTCGAACAAGTGATTGAGGTCGCGGCCGTCACGAGCGAAAAAATTGCCGAGCCCCCCCCGGTCGAACAAACTGAATTGCCACCGCCGACCGAATCGACATCCGCACATACGGTTCAGCAAACGCCGCAGGTCGCCGAACCGCTCCCCCCTGCCCCGGCGCCAGCGGCTCCGTTTGCCGATCGGTTGAGTCCCGATCGTGTGGCCAAGGCAATCGAGCAAGGAGGCTCGCGCGAGACTGAGCAAGC
>JBGSWC010000407.1:0-23434 GCA_041752635.1 Pirellulales bacterium
TACCGTCAACGCCCGCTGGGGGAATGAAACGAGCGTGCTGCTCGGCGATTTCTTGTTTTCACAGGCTTTCTATTTGGCCAGCACACTCGACACGGCCGAATACTGCCGGTTGATCGGACAAACGACGAACCGCGTCTGTGAAGGCGAAATGCTACAGACTCTCGGCGAGGGCAACTTCGAGCTTTCCGAAGCCGAATATTTCGAAATCATCGACGCCAAAACGGCCGAGCTTTGTGCCTGTTGCTGCGAACTGGGAGCGAAGCTCTCGGACGCCGCGCCGACGGTCGTCGACGCGATGCGCGATTATGGCCGCAATCTTGGCATGGCGTTTCAAATTGCCGACGACCTGCTCGATCTGACGGGCGATCAGCAACAAACCGGCAAAACACTCGGCCGCGATCTGGCGAAGGGCAAGCTGACGCTGCCGGTCATTCACGCTCGCGATACGCTCGTCGATGGGGCCCGCCGGCGTTGGCTGGCCGAGATTGCCGGAGAGAAAATCGCGGACCGCGAATTGGCCACACTATTGGGCGACACTGGGTCACTCGAGTACACGCTGACGGTCGCGTCGAGATTCGTGGCGGCAGCGCGTGAATGCCTCGCTGCTATTCCGGCTAGCGAAACGCGCGAGCTGCTTGCCGATCTGGCCGATTTCGTGGTCAGCCGCCGCGGCTAGCGCCGACAGCTCAAGATTTTGGGTCAGTCGCTCTGCCATTCGCAACTATCTGTTCGACAACCGCATCCACATCGGTCTTGCCGATTAAATCGATAAATGTGCATTCCGAGAGGCTGCGATACCAGGTCCCCTGTCGTTTTGCGAACCGCCTGGTGCGGGCGCGGATTTTTTCGACCATCTGGTCATAGGTGGCCTCGCCTGTGAGGTGTTCGATGACTTCGTGGTAGCCGACAGCTTGGCTCGCGGTGCGGCCCAGTTCTTTGCCATCGGACGTAAGGGTGCGGACCTCGTCGACGAGTCCCTCGGCCAGCATATCGTCGACGCGTTCATCGATGCGAGCGTGTTGTTCTTCGCGCTCGCGCCGCAATACAAACACCCGACACTCGTCGGCCAAGCGACCGTCTTCGAATTCCATCTGTTGGTGGCTAATCGGCTGGCCGGTCGCCCGGAACACTTCGAGCGCCCGCACGATGCGGCGGGTGTCATTGGTGTGGATTTGTGAAGCGGCCAACGGGTCGACCTGCCGCAGTCGCTGATGCAATTCACCTGGGTCGAGTTCGGCGGCCTCTTGTTCGATTTCTTGGCGGAGCTGCCAATTCGCGGCGGGGCCATCAAACATTCCCCGTAGCAACACCTTCAAATAGAGTGGCGTCCCGCCCACAAACAGCGGCACTCGGTCGCGCCTACGAATGTCGGCCACGACCGCCTCGGCGTGGGCGACGTATTGCGCCACGCTGAATTCGTCGCTCGGATCGACCAAATCGATTAAATGATGGCAAACTGCCTCACGGTCGGCCTTCGAGGGCTTTGCGGTGCCGATGTCCATGCCACGGTAGACAGCCATCGAATCGAGCGAAATGACCTCGGCTCCCAGCTTCTGAGCGAGCGCAAGGCTCACCCGCGACTTGCCCACGGCCGTCGCTCCGGTCAAGAACCATGCATCGTTTGCCCAATCAAAAGCCATTTCGTGCTCCGCTAATAGTCCGACGCGACAATTGCCAACGCCCCGGCCGCCACTTACACTCGCCTCGTTTGCGCTAATAAAATAGTGAGAGACCGCGAAATTACGATTAGCAGTCACTTCCGCAAGTTTCGCGTTTTGGCAGCTTGGCGCATAGGTTGCCCGACCCGCCCACTGACTCAGAAAGCACTTTTGTGACGCGTCCGCTCGACGAGCTCGAACAAATCCTTCGCGATCGCGCCGCCGAATTGGCTGCTGACCCCGCGGCGGTTGAGCGATCCTATACCTGCAAATTGCTGGCGGCAGGCGTCGACAAGATCGGTGGCAAAATCATCGAAGAAGCGGCCGAAGTCGTCGAAGCAGCGAGCGAGTCGGGCGAACTGGGGCGCCAGCACTTAGTCTATGAGGCAGGCGACTTGATCTATCACTTGCTCGTGCTGCTGCGACAACGGGGCATCGAGTTCACGGAAGTCGATGCCGAACTCGCCCGGCGATTTGGTGTGTCGGGGCTGGCGGAAAAAGCTTCACGAAACAAAGAGAACAGTTGATGAGCGACAATTTAAGAATCGGTATTCCCAGCAAAGGGCGCCTTTCAGAGATCGCCGGCGAGCTGCTCGCGGAAGCCGGGCTCAGCTTTCGTCGACAAGATCGTAGCCTGTTTGCGAGAGTCCGCGACATGCCGATCGACATCACCTTTCTGCGAACCGACGATATACCCACACTCTGCGCCGAAGGGGCAATCGACCTCGGTATCACTGGCAGCGACCTCGTGCAAGAATCGGGTACCGGGCTGCCGACGCGACTTCCGCTCGGCATGGGCAAGTGTCGGCTCGCGGTTTGCGTGCCCGACGTGTCGCCAGCCAAGACGGCGGCCGATCTCAATGGCATGCGTATCGCGACCAGTTTTCCCCACGTTACTGAGACGTTCCTGGCCGAGCACAACGCCAAGGCCCATGTCGTCGAGCTCACTGGGTCGGTTGAAGTAATGATCGCGCTAGGCATCGCCGACGCGATTGTCGACCTCGTCGAAACCGGCAGCACACTGGCGGCCAATCGCTTGCGGATTCTCGACGAAATCGGCCGCTACGAAACGGTGCTCATTCAAAACCCGAAGACGCCCCACGGCACAATCGCCGATCGCGTCACTCGGCGGCTCGAAGGGGTAGTCATCGCACGCAGCTATTCGCTGCTCGAGTACAACGTCAGCGCAGAAAATCTCGCGGCGGCCGAACAGATCACGCCCGGTTTCAGCTCGCCGACCGTCAACCGACTCGAACGCGAGGGTTGGTACAGTGTGCGCGCAATGGTCAAACGGGGTGATGTGATTAATGTGATGGAGCGACTCGAAGCGGTCGGCGCACAAGCCATTTTGGAAACCGCGATCAAGAATTGCCGGCTTTAGAACAATGGGAAACCGAACGATGCGAAGACTGCAAAGCGTTATGTTGTTGACGTCGTTGTCGATGGCAACAACCGCCGTGAGCGAAGAGATTTCGGCAAAGGCCGAACTCCAGTATCCGAAAACGGTCACCATGCAATATCTTGTCGACACGCCAGCAGGTTACGAGTCAACGGGCGACGAGCGTTTTCCGCTGGTACTTTTTCTGCATGGTGCGGGCGAGCGTGGCAGTAAACTTTCGCAAGTGAAAAAGCACGGGCCACACAAATACATTGGCGAGAACAAACTGCCAGTCCTTGTTGTTTCGCCCCAGTGCCCCACTGGGCAATGGTGGGATGCGCAGGCCCTGCTCGCACTGCTCGACAAAATCGAAGCCGACTATCGCGTCGACAAACGGCGGATCTATGTGACGGGGCTCAGCATGGGGGGCTTCGCTACATGGGACCTATTGCGGCTTGCTCCCGAGCGATTCGCAGCGGCCGCGCCCATTTGTGGTGGCGGCGATCCCGAATCGGCGAACAAATTCAAACAGGTACCAATTTGGGTTTTCCATGGCGCGAAGGATTCGGTCGTCCCCGCCGACCGATCAAGCCAAATGGTCGAAGCTCTGAAGTCAGCCGGCAGCGAGGTCAAATTCACTCTCTATCCCGAAGCGAACCACGACTCGTGGACAACAACTTACGACAACGCCGAATTCTATGAATGGTTGCTGCAGCAGCAGAATAATGCTGATTGAAATTGGTCTTGTCGGGACCTAGGCTAGCAGGGCGCCTTCAATCGCCAGACCGGGACCAAAGCCAAGCATCACGATTGGCGGCTTAGCTCCCCGCTCGATGAGCTCATCGAGCACAAACATCACCGTTGGCGACGACATATTGCCGCAGCGTGCGAGCACGGCTCGCGAGGCGTCGACACTCGACTCGGGGAGTCCCAATGCCGCGACCGATGCGTCGAGGATTCTTGGTCCACCGGGATGTATGCACCAAGCTGCAATATCGTCGATGGCCAATTGATGTCGTGCAAGCCAAGGCTCGATACGCGATCGTAGCCCTTCGTGAATCCATTCGGGAACTTGCGACGAGAGGGTCATAGCGAAACCTGTGTCGCCAATCTTCCAGGTCATTGCCTCGCCTGTGCCCGGCACAACCTCGGCGAAATTGTCGACCAAAGTGAGTTTGTCGGTCTCACCCGCTCGCAGCACACAGGCCGCCGCGCCATCGGCGAACAGCGAGTTGGCCACCATATTTTGGGGTGTCCAGTCGTACTGGTAATGCACGCTGCAAGTTTCAACGGCGACAACAAGCACCACCGCCGACGTGTCGGAATGGGCATACGCGCGACCAACTCGCAAACCGTTCATCATGCCGTGGCAGCCCATAAAGCCGACGTGGGTACGCGCCGTCGTGACGGGCAAGCCGAGTTGTTCGATCACTTGAAAATCAACGCCGGGAGCCTCGAAGCCACTGCACGAGACGGTCACTAAGTGGGTGATTGATTTCGGGTCGACATCGGCCGCAGCGAGGGCTCGCTGGCCCGCGGCGGTGGCTAGTTTCGGCGCGAATTGCGAATAGAAATCCATCCGCACGGCGGTGCCGGGGCCGGCGGGCTGTGTCGCAGGATCGGGAAAAAACGACTGTGGTGCTTCGCCGCCATCGCCAATGGCTTCGAGCAACACACTGTAGCGCTGCTCGATTCCCGACCGATCGTAGAGCCGCTTGAGCAGCCGATGTTGCTTCTCATCTGCGGTCGTATGGGCGGAGGCGTAGATAGCCGCGTGCTCCTGCAGCATGGCAAATTCCGGTAAAGCGAGGCCGAGACCGGCGATTTGGACACTCATGAAAATACCTTGGGATGTCGAATTGTCGGACGGCAAACCGCATGGGCGACCGCTCGACCAATCGCCGGAAAGGTTGTCAGCAAATTGAATGCCGAGGCGGTCATTATGCCGCTCCGCAGGCCCCCTGTCAGCATCCGGACCGAAAGCTGCCGATAGCGGCGATGGCGACCAACCCACGATTGCCAAAGCTTCGCGTAGTCGCGCGACCAATCGTCTATCCCTCGGTGGGCGAGCTCGGTCACCGCCTCGGCCATGACCATGGCTGAAGTCATGCCCTCGCCCGTGAATGGTTCGACGTAGCTCGCGGCATCGCCGATCACGAACAACCGGTCGCAGGCAACAAATCGCTGACGCTGGGTCAATGACTTGGTGCCGACTAATTTCACATCGGTCAACATGCGATCGATGGCATGCCCCGACTCGCCGGCAATCGATTGTAGCGCGGCAGCGGGCGTTGAAAATTGCGCGAGGAATTTTGCGTCAATCGCGCTGGCAATCGAAACTCGATTGTTCTCGCAATAAGCGAGGCCGATATATCCGTGACGATGAATGAGCATCGTGATTGTTGCGGGCGGAAGTTCGGCCGTGCCGTTGTGGCCTTCAACCACCGCACCAAGACCGATTCGCGACCGACGCGAGACAACACACTCGAAGGGTTGGAGACTGGCGAGCGATGGGCTCCCCAATCCGTCGGCCGCGATCACGACTTTGGCGCTCGCGATTTCCGATTCGTGTTGTGCCGTCGCATTGCGTGTTGCCAGTCGCACGCGACGGAATTGATGGTTCATCGCCATTTCGGCATCATCAAGCACGGTAGCGCGTGTTTCGAGCAACGTCGATACTCCCGCCGCTTCGGCGGCGGCGAGCAAGATCGGATCGAGCACCTCGCGCGACACCGCGATGCCGCTCGGAATATCGAGGCGATGTTGCTTCGATCGGTAGTGAAGTGTTAGGGAGTCGACTGTCGGCACGCCGGCCGACTGCAGCACATCGGCGACACCTAGTTTCTTTAGCATCGACCAGCCCAGCGCGCTCATACAGCCGCCACAAACCTTGGGCCGGGGCGATGGTTTGGCGTCGACCAACAGCACCCGACGCCCCCGCCGTGCCAGGTGCAATGCCGCCACGCATCCGGCGACTCCCGCACCGATGACAATGGCATCCCAGGTCACTTCGTGCACAGCGCTTAAGCTATCTGAAGAGAGTCGCATGGCCACCAAAGTTGAAAGCGACGAGGCCAATGACAGCGAATGCGAGCCCCCAACAGCCCTGCCTCATCGCTCAGTCGTTGAATCTCACCCAGATCAAAAGCGCCCCTTACAGAAGTTGGCCCATCGTTGTGAACAACGGGCGACAGCGACAACAGCCGGCAACCAGTCCAGGCCAGCAAGAGTCCAAGCCTCGAACGTAACAAATCGTCGACAACCACGCTTGCGCGTGCGAGCTGATTCATGTTTCGCAGCAACAGTGCGGCATTGGACCAAGACAAATGATGCAGGAACATCGTCGAAATAACGAAATCGAACTTGTCGCTTGGCAGGTCTGTTAGCACGTCTTGTACCGCAAATGACGTGTTCGACCGATCGGCATTACGTTTGGTGGCAAACTCCACCGCGCGAGGGCTAATATCCCAACCAGTGAGATGACAGTCAAAGCGACTGCGGATCGCGCGTCGGGCGAGGGCAGCAACAACGTCACCACCACCGCACGCGATGTCAAGAACCGAAAACTCACGCAAGCCGCGCGATCTGGCCTCGCGTTCGATGGTGTGCCACACGTGGGCGGCTGTGCGGCTAATCGCGTTAATTCGCGCGAGACCGCTGAGTGCGGCAATATGCTTGTGGCCAGCAAGCAGCGGGCAATCCATCTGTTCGGGAGTCAACTCCCGATGGGCGATCTTCTTGAGCATGCGCGGTCGGGGCTGAAATTGAGCTGTCGAGTCTTAGATTTTGCCAATGTGTCGCCGCTCAATCTCGCTTATTGCACTCGGTAGGTCAATTGCTCGCCACGCTTGCCTTCGCCAAACTCGGTGATGCTTTCGAGCGTTGTTTCGGCAATATTGCCCAGGGCCTCGTGAGTGAGGAATGCTTGATGCGAAGTGACGACCACGTTGTTGAAGGTCATCAGCCGCGCGAGCACATCGTCGTCGAGCACTTTGTCAGAAACGTCGTGAAAGAAGATGCCGGCTTCTTCTTCGTAGACGTCGAGGCCGGCCAATGCAATGTGCCCGCTTTTGAGTCCATCGATGAGCGCCCGCGTATCGATGAGGCCCCCTCGGCTGGTGTTAATGAGCATTGCCCCCGGCTTCATTTGTGCGATCGACTCGCGGTTAATCAAATGGTGCGTCTCGTCGAACAGCGGCACGTGAAGCGTGACGATATCCGATTCACCCAGCAGTTGTTCGAACGAGACATAGATGACCCGTTCGTGCTGGGCTAGTTCGTCGTTCGGATACTTGTCGAACGCCAATACCCGGCAGCCGAACCCGAGCATGATGTTGATCACGCAGCGGCCGATGGCCCCCGTACCCACCACCCCGGCCGTCTTGCCATACATGTCGAATCCTGTGAGCCCGTCGAGCGTGAAGACTCCTGTGCGATTGCGCGAATACGCCAGGTGGAGCTTGCGATTGAGCATCAACATGAGCGCGACCGTGTGCTCGGCCACGGCGTGGGGCGAATAGGTCGGTACCCGCACGACTTCGATGCCGCGCTTGCGGCAGGCCTCGAGATCGACGTTGTTATAGCCGGCGCATCGCAGCGCAATCAGTCGGACCCCGAAGTCGGCGAGACGATCGACGATCGCGGCGTCGCAGCGGTCGTTCACAAAAATACACACGATCTCGCTGCCGCGGGCGGCACCGGCCGTTTCGAGAGTCAGCGACGCCTCGATCGGTCGCAGCGTCGCTTGGCCACGATTCATTTTTTCGAAAGCCGTTAACTCGTAGGCCTTCGCGTCGAAGAACGTGACAACCGGCGCGCTCGATGGCTGGCCGTTGTGATCTGAATCTGCGCGCGAGAGCAACTCGATGAGCGTGTGATAAGCAGCGTCGTCGAGACCGGGCAACTTTTGCGCCTGTTCGATGAACGCCTGCAAGCGATCTTGGTCGTTCATGGTGTCATCCGTGACAAACTACCGGGGTTGTACCTAAAGACCGCCTGCCGCCATCAATATCACGCAACTCGAAATTCCGAGAGCGATCAGCCGAGGACTTCACCAACTTTGGCCATCACATCGACCAACCGCTTAGCTTCGTCGATACCACCGACTTGAGCGATGAACTTTCGCGCGGCCATGAGGTCTTCGACGGCAACTTTGCCGTTGCCCGGCCCGGCAACGGATGGGCGACCGGGGCCGCGTTTAGTGAGTTTTCGCCGCCGGCGTTTCTTGAGAGGCATGCCGGCCGACTTACGAGCATTGCTAACGAGTGTGTCGGAGACTTCAATCCCCTGCTCGGCAAGCGCCTGTTTCACCTCTTGATTGGTCGCTGTCGAGTGAGCCCCCAAATAGTCGCGAATCGCCTTGCTTCGATTCACGCCTGCTTTGCGACCTTGTTTTCCGACTGCCTTTTTCTTGGCCATGCTGTTACTCCGGTTGTTGGTTGCATCGGGATCATCAACGGGCGATCCCTTATTGTTAGCGATAATTAATATAATTCCTAGCCGTGAATTGTCTAATTGCCGTTTCTTTTTTACTAGGGTACAACATGGCTTTGCGGCAGCGGTCTAAAGTGTAAGACGCAAGATGGTTTCGGCAATAACGTGAAATTCAGCGACCGCAGGGCTAAATCAGGTAGACGAAATAATTCTAAAACTCTAGCTTCAAGGCAGACAAATGGCTTGGCTTTTCGAAAGAACCGTTGAGTTGGCTGCATGGGTTGCGCTGATCGTGGCTTGGGCGTCGTTCGGTTTGGCTGTTTGGTATTTCGGCCAGTGGTTAACGACGTTTCGAGTCGACAGCGATCCCATAGTGGCCGCCGAGCTAATTCGCAACGCCGCCCAAAGCGCGGGTTTGTTCGTTGGCTTTGCCCTGGCGCTTGGGGCACTGGCATGCGTCGATCGCTTCTTGTTCGACGCCGACGAAAAGTAGCGGTCGGCGTGCACCGGTCGGTCCGTGAGGGTCCGCCGCGCGGGCGGACCTTTATTTTATCGCGAATATGTCTTCGACGTTCCCCTTTAACAGCAACGCGGCCAGTTCGACCGCGCGCTGTTCGCTCCATCCTCGACCGACCACAAAACACTCGGCCAGCACCCGGGCCAGCACACGCTTATACATGCCGAATTTTGGCATCGCGAATTCGAGTTTATACATGTCGCTGTAGTAACCGATTTGCTTCGTCGCTGGCACCGCCTCGAGCCGCGCCATGAGATCACGTTCGATGAACGTCGGCGTGTTCGAATACCACCAGTGTCCGTTGGTCACCACGTTGGGAAAAATCCACGCATAGCTCACCAGTTCTTGATTCGTCACACTCGCCAATACGCTGACCGGAAATGTGACCTCAGGAAAAGCGTTAAACAGTTCGCGATACTGGATTAACGAGACGCGCGAGTCGAAGAGGTCTTGTCCTTGAAACACACCGGCCGGATAAACTTGGCGATTGACACCAATCATTAAGTCAAATGGCAACCGATAGTCGCGGCAAAATTCCGCCAACATCCAAAAGACACCCGCCGAAACTTCGGGATTGCCCACTTCGCGAACTCGATCGAACCAGTTGCTGCTCGCCGGCGGCGCGGGGGCGAACTCGGGGGGCAACGAAATCGCACATGCCCGCGCACCATGGCTCTTGAAATGTTCGAATAACTTTCCGATCGCTTCCCGTAGCGATTCGTGCGATGTCGGCTCAATTCCGGTGGCGGCTGCCAAGCGGTCGCGAGTGCGTGGCTGGTCGAGCTTAAAGACCAAGTCGTCGGTCCGCAGGCACGGCACGTAGAACTGAGTATCGAAACCGGTCAGCGGATCGTCGAAATCGTTCGTCAAGAATACGCTTTCGAGATTCGAACGGCGGATGACTTGTTGCTCCCAATCGGGTTGGCCCATCCGACTTTTGGCCGTGTCGTAAACTGTGGCAAAGTTGGCGGGCGTCAAGTCTTCGCCAATCGGCAAATCGAAAAACGCTTGGCAAATGTGCAAGAGCCAACTGTATTGCACCGTGTTGAATAGTGGCGCTAGGTGCTCGACCAACAACTCACACTTCTCACGCGCCGATAGCGATTCGTTCTCTATCGTTGCACGCGGCACACCGGCCGAGTGAACCAGCTCGGTGAAATAGTGATAACCGAGCAAGTCGGTGAGCGTCGTCGACGCGGCCGAGTGCGGATTGATATGAGAATGGGCGTCGACGATTGGCAGCTTGTCGATTTCTTCGAGCAACTGCGTTACAAGTGATTCGCTCATGATCCCCTGGTTTGTAGTAACCCCATTCATGGGGTAATTTCTTAAAACGAAAACCGCTACGAACAAGTGTGTCGACTTCAACTGCGATAGTCGCCGTGGCAGGCGACGCACGACTGGCCCATATCGCTCAGCGCTTTGCGAGCAGCATCGTAGCTTTCGAGTTCAATGCTCTTGTTAAACTCGATTGCCGCATCGCGCAGTTGATGGGCGTAGCCATCATAGGTATCGTCGCCAGCGTCTTCCATGCCCTCGCGCGTGATCAGCTCGCCCAAGAGCGCGAGCATCTGGGCTTCGTGTGCCAATTCTTCGGCATTGCGCTCGAACGATCGCGAATCCGACATATTCGGTTTAAGATGTTTGTCCAGGGCCGTTTCCATTCTTACCATCAATGGCGAACGATCAGACAGCTTGCCCCAACCCGCGTCGGGATCGGTGGCAGGAGCGGTCGGGCGGCCGCCACGAATGAGTTCGGCGAGGTCCTGGTCGCGAAGCTGGGCCTCGCGGAAAGATTGGTCGGTGCCTACTTTGCAGTTGAAGCCAGCCCGCGCAAAGAGTTGCGAGAGTCCAACCGCCGAGTCTTTCCACCGCACCGGTTTGTCGAATTGGGCGGCTGTGCCGAACATGATTGCCAGCGTGCTGAAATGGTTGCGGGCGTCGCGGTAAGCCCCCCCCTTAAAAGTCGATGCCGACTGTACGAGAGGCGACACCAGTTGAGCGGTTCGCTTAATTTCGTTCTCGATTGTCTCGGCTGTGATCAAATTCGACCACTCGTAGCTTGTGCCACCGCCGGTCGTTGCCGAATCGGTCGGCCCGACATTTGATGCGACAACCCGTGGCTGAGTTGCAAACGAAGGCCGTTGGCCCTCGAGCAATTCACGCGCGTCTTCAAAGAAAATGTCTCTGTCGGCCGCCGACCAATCGGGGGGCAGGGCACGCGGTTTGCCCGGTGGATCGGCGGCGATGCTGCTGCTGGCAATTTCTGCGATGTAGACGGCCAATGCCAACACCGGCCAAATAGTTCTCATATCTTGCGTCCCATTCCACGTCGAACTCATCGATTATCGAATGAACTCCCGCGTCAATCAACCATAGCACCGACCCTATTGTTCGGTTTTTGTCGTGTGGTAGCCTACGCGAAGTCGATTCGACTCGCCCGCTCCGACAGGTCCAAAACAGGTTCGCCCCCATGACCACCGACGACGCACTCATAGCAATTAAGCAAGCCGTCTCCGAAAAGAAGCTCACCGCCGCGGCGGCCAAGAATCTTAAGTCGTGGCTCACCGGAGAAAAGTACATCGACTACGTGCCGGCGATGCTCCAGCACATTGAAGCGGGGGAATGGCAGATTCTCGACGACGTGTTTTGGACCGTCATTCCTTTCGGTACTGGCGGGCGACGCGGCAAGATGTATCCGTTCGGCAGCAACGCCATCAACGACCAAACGATCGGCGAAAGCGCTCAAGGACTTGCCAACTACGTTCGCGAAGCTCTCGGCCCCACGGCCGAGCTATCGTGTGCGATCGCTCGCGACACGCGGCACCGGAGCGAAGAATTTTCGCGGCTCTGTGCCGAAATCATGGTGGCTGCCGGGTTCACTGTCTATTTCTTGCGAGGCTTTCGCAGCACTCCCGAACTCAGTTTTACGGTCCGCTACAAGAAGTGCTTGTGTGGCATTATGGTCACGGCCAGCCACAATCCCCCCAGCGACAACGCGGTGAAAGTCTACTGGTCGACCGGCGGACAGATTCTGCCGCCCCACGACAAAGGAATCATCGAGCGGGTTATGAATGTCGACGAAATTGTGCGAGCCGATTTTGACCAGGCAGTCGCCGACGGCAAAATCATTTTTTGTGAAGAAGAAGTCGACAAAGCTTTTATCGACGCCGTTTTAACACAGTCGCACGAAGGTCCACGCGATTTGAAGATACTCTATTCGCCCCTGCACGGCGTTGGCACCACGGCCGTCGTGCCGGCACTCGAACGAGCCGGTTTCAACGATCTCGAAGTCTTCGCCTTGCACGCCGAACCGAGTGGCGATTTCCCTAATGTGCCGGGGCATGTCTCGAATCCTGAGAACCCGGCCGTGTTTGATTCGATGATCGAGCACGCAAAGAAAGATGGCCACGAGCTGTGCATTGCGACCGACCCCGACGCCGACCGCATTGGCCTCGCCGCTCCGCTCACTTACAGCAACAAGAGCGAATGGGCGACCCTCACCGGCAACGAAATCGGCGCGTTGATGTGCGACTATTTGCTGGAGCAAAGAAAACTCGCTGGTGCGATCAAAGAGGGCAGCTTCATCGCCAAGACACTCGTCACCACCGAGCTCACCCGCCGCATCGCAGATAGCTACAACGTCAACACCGTCGGGGACCTGCAAGTTGGCTTCAAATGGATTGCAGGGGCGATCGATGAATTCGGCCCCGACAAATTCCTGTTCGGCACCGAAGAATCGCACGGCTACATGGCGGGTGTCTACACACGCGACAAAGACGGCGCCGTCGCGGCGCTGCTCGCGAGTGAAATGGCGGCGCTGCTCAAAAGCAAAGGCAAAACGCTGCACGAAAAACTCGACGATCTGTTTTGGCAACATGGCGTCCATGCCGAGCGAACCGTCTCGGTCCAAATGCCGGGCAGCGAGGGGATGGCCCGCATGAAACAGGTCATGCAGCAATTACGCGAAGACCCGCCGACCGCGATTGGTGCGACCACCGTCGCCCAGGTCCGCGACTATCTCAAGAACACGGTCGCCCCCGTGGGGGGCACTAAGCAACCACTCGAAGGCCCCACCGGCGACCTGGTGATTCTCGACACGGCCAACCCAGGCAACTACGTCGCGTGTCGCCCCAGCGGCACCGAGCCGAAAATCAAGTTCTACATGTTCGCCTACACGCCCCCCGAGCAACTCTCGAACCTCGAAGCCGCCAAAGCCGAGTGCGAAGCGAGGCTCGACGCGATGGAAGCCAGCTTGCGCGAATTCGCTGGAGTGTAGAGCAATGAACCGCGGAGGACGCAGAGAGCGCGGAGAGGAAAGTGATAAGATATTTTGGGAATGCTAATCTTCGCTTACTCACGCAATTCGGTTTTTTGTGGTGCGGATTTTGGAACTAGTGAGCATTAGCGAGGATCTGTGTTCTTAAAACAATTCTCCTAGTTCCTCTGCGCTCTCAGCGTCCTCTGCGGTTTCAAATTTTTAGCGAATAGCTAGACTCTCATGGACGACCCAAACACCATCGAATCGACCCCCGACGGCGACACGGGCCAACCAGCGGGCGATTTGCCCAAGACTCAAGCCGAGTTCTTCGAGCGGGCGGCCGACAAAGTGAAGGCCAAGTTTCCCACCACGCCTGGCGTCTATCTGTTTCAAGACAAACAGCAGCGGGTCATCTATATCGGCAAGGCTAAGAACCTGCGGGCTCGCGCGAGCAGCTACTTTCTCAAGGCGGCCGCCGACGAATATCGCACTCGCGATCTCGTGAACGAAATCTACGACGTCGATTTCCTCGAAGCCGAGAGCGAAGTCGATGCGTTGCTGCTCGAAGCGAGGCTGGTCAAAGACATTCAGCCGCGGTTCAACAAAGAGCTTCGTGACGACAAAACGTTTCCCTACTTACAGATCACGACGCACGAAGATTTTCCCCGCGTTGAGATCACGCGCGAGCCACGCACCAGCGGCGTGAAACTCTACGGACCCTTCACCAGTGTCAGCAGTCTCCGGGGCGCGCTGCAGGTCATGCAGCGGGTCTTCAAGTTTCGCACTTGCTCGCTCGATATCGACGACGGCGACGAGCGATGGCGATGGTTTCGGCCCTGTCTGCTGGCGTCGATCGATCAATGCACGGCTCCCTGCAACCTGCGAGTCAGCAAAGAAGACTACCGCCGCGACATCAAACGGCTGCGGATGTTTCTCGACGGCAATCGCAGGTCGTTGGTCAAAGAGATGCAAGCCGAGATGGAAACGGCCGCTGCGGAACTCCGTTACGAAAAGGCGGCCCGGCTGCGCGATGAAATTCGCCTGCTGGAGCGCATCAAAGAGCGAGGCGACCTCGAAGAGAACGCCCAACCCGAGGTGTTTTACGTCGACCCCAAGAAGGGCCTCGCCGGTCTTCGCAAGGTGCTCAAACTGGCCGAGACGCCGCGCACGATCGAAGGGGTCGACATCGCCCATCTTGGCGGCAACGAAACGGTGGCGAGCCTCGTACAGTTCATCGACGGTTTGCCCTTCAAGCCGGGCTACCGGCGGTTTCGGATTCGCGAAGTCGAAGGAATCGACGATTTCGCCAGCATCCGCGAAGTCGTGGCCCGCCGGTTTCGGGGCCTCAAGAACGCCGGCGAAATGTTCCCCGACATCCTGCTCATCGACGGGGGCAAAGGACAACTCAACAAGGGCATCGAAGCCTTCGCAGCCCTCGGCATCACGCCCCCGACGATTCTGTCGATCGCCAAGAGAGAAGAACTGGTCTACGTCGCCGGCCGCGACGAACCGCTAAAACTGAGCCGCCACGCCTTTGCCCTGCGGCTACTGCAATACGTCCGCGACGAATCGCACCGTTTTGCTCAGCATTATCATCATTTGCTGCGGAAGAAGCGGACGTTGGGGGAGTGAAGGATTTTTAAGTAACCAGCCGTCCGGAGAATCTATAGGTGATTGCCAGCGATACGGAGTCGCAAACAACGCTTGCAATTATAGAAAAAGGGATATATCCTTTAAGGAATGAAGGATATCGGCAACACCGGCGCGGAAGAAGAACCACAGCGGAGGCTTGCCGCGGTCGTTTGGGAAGGCGACAGCCGCGATGTTGTGAAGGGCTTTCCCAAGAGCATTCGCAGCAAGTTTGGAGCGGACATCTTCAATTTGCAGCGAGGAGAGCGTCCGCTGAGTTTTCGACCGATGCCCTCTCTTAGCAAAGGTGTGATGGAACTCAAGCAACGAGACACGGCTGGCTGGTATCGAATTGTTTACTTGTCACGCATCGACAATACGCTTTACATGCTGCACGCCTTCCGCAAACATTCGGCGAAGACAAGCAAAAACGACTTGGCGATAGTCAAGGCGCGGCTCCGAGATGTACTCGAAGCGATCGAGCAGGAGAAGAAAAGAAATGGCTGAGAAGGTAACAACAACAAAGAATAGCGAACACATCACGACGGGAAACGTGTTCGAGGATCTTGGCTTTACGCCCGAAGAAGCGGCCGTTCTTCGCCTCAAGACGACGCTTCACGCCGAGATTATAAAGGTCGTCGAGAAGCGGAAGTTGTCGCAAAAGGAAGTTGGCAAGCTGCTCGACATGCAGCAACCCCAGGTGAGCAAACTCTTGAATGGTGATCTGGAGCGGACGACGGCCGACCGTCTCACTCGCTACTTGCGAAGGCTCGGTCGAGAGGTGACGGTGCGAACTAAAAACGCCGCGAAGCAAGCGGGAATCGAAGCCACGTAGCGATGAATCGAACTGATTCGCTCAGCATTATCATCATTTGCTGCGGAAGAAGCGGACGTTGGGAGAGTGAATTGTCAGTCTTCAGTCTTCAGTCTTCAGTCTTCAGTTGTCAGTTGTCAGTTGTATGTCGTCGGTTTGTGAAAGCGCGTATCATCTACGTCAACGGCGTTTCGTCTCACAGCCCAGGGTAACCCGGCTGCGAGGTTGTGAAAAAATGGGACTGGCTCCGCACCTGGCCGATTTTTGAACACCGAAACAATTTACCGTGCGGTGCCTGTCCCACTTTTTCACAGCGTAGGGTGTGACAAGCGACAAAGCCGCGCGGGCACACCGAATTGTGGTCTTGCGCGTTAGGCAAACTGGCCAATCGCCCAATAAGCGTCTATGGTAAGTAGTCCAACGTAGAGTACCAAAGCCAATAGTAAAGAAACTAGGAGCAGTCCATTTTCAAAATTTGCTGGGATCGCGCCGAACACTGATTCTGATGCGAGCATGAGCAATTTACCACCGTTCAAAATTGGCAACGGCAATAAATTTAAGAACGACCATGCGATGCCAATCACACCGACGCACGAAAGCCACGCCGACGATGAGTACGTGCCTGCTATGCTGGTAGTGACTATCCATCCGATTGGTCCACCCCAGCCTTTGAGCGATTGCCCCGTTATCGCGCGGTTGACAAACGCGAAAAAAGTATCGTTTAGTAGTTGCCACTGGTCGCGCCAGCCTATAGGTTCGTCGTCAACACTTAGGTCTGGAACGGATGTCGACAAAATCTGTGTTGCCGCATCCACATCTACCGCGAGCCTCGGACCACCAAGCAATACTGGCATTGCGAGAAATATGACACCAATGAAGAAGTTGAGAATTGGTCCTATAGCAAGTATGCACATTCGATTGACTATTGGCAGTTGGTTGAAGTTTGCGGCTCCAGACTCGGTATTTGATTCACTAGCTTCTTCGGTTCTTTCAGGTTCGTCCGACATTCCACGAAATTTGGTGTATCCAGTGATTGGTAGAATTCCCCAAGTACACTCGATGTCTAGAATGCGCGACTTGAAGGCTCCCAAGAACAGGTTTGTTCCTACAGAAACCTCGTCAACTTTCGCACCGACAAGTGTGCCGACAATCGCCTGTCCGCCGTTATAAACCAGCATGCAGATGAACAGGAACACCCAAGTTGCCGCGAAGAAGAATGCAAATGCCATCGATCATCTCAAAAAAACAGCGCGAGTTTCTGGTAAGCCGATGGTAAGGTTAGCAGCACGAATCAGTTGGCGGAACACTTGAATTCAAGAATCGTCGCGGCCGTGGTCGCGCTTGCTGACGCTCGCGAGGACGCAATCCTGAGTTGGGTCTGCCCGCACTCGCTTCTCGACCTGGTCACGCCCTGAGCTGTCGGGCGAAACGCCTTTGACGTAGGTCGGGTCTGAGGTGGCCAATTTTTGTTGTCGAAACTGGCCGCGCGGTGTGGTAGAACGGGCGTATGTAAATCTGTGCTAGGTGTGTGCTGCTGGACAAGCCAGACAGTGGCACCCGACAACTCAAGTCTTTCCACCAGACTCTTCAAACTCGAATCTCGACATTCAAAAAAGGTTTTGTCCGTTTTGTCACAACTGGTCAGTCAAAACCCAGGTACGAAATTCGCCCGCGATGCTCGCAATCGACTGGAAAACAAGGTGTTTTTGTAATTCAGGGGCGAGACAAAATTCGGGGTTTTGTCCCCTCCAATCGTGTTCGCCCAATGCGAGGACAAAACCCTCCCTAAAACCCTGCAAATAAAGGAGAAAACGAATTGTTTTGACCGTTCACCCTCAGAACCCTCAGGTCAAAACCGGGCGGGGCGGTCAATCGGGTCGAGATTTATCGCAATAGTCCTTGATGCGCTCGCGTAGTTTTGTCAGCAACTTGCTTTGGAAGCGATAGGGATTCGACGCCAGGGCGATGGTGCGTGTGGGGATTTCTCCACTCAACGAGCGATAGACCCTGCGTTTCGATTCGTCGAGTCGACGGGCCATGGCCGGGACCATCGAAACGCCGTGGCCCAAGGCGACGAGCTCCTGGACCATCGCGAGTTGGCTGGTTCGTTCCATCACCAACGGATGGAACGAACGTTGCCGGCAAAACGACATCACATTCTCGGTAAGGCAATGGGCTTCGTCGAGCAACACAAAAGGCAACGGTTCGATGTCGGTGAGCGAGATTTGTTGCTGTTTCGTCAGCGGATGCTCGGGATCGAGTACGACGAAGAGTTCTTCGCTAAAGAGTTCTTCGATCTCCAAATACTTTGCAGCGACCGGAAGAGCCATGACCGCAATGTCGATCTCTCCTTGTTTGATGCGTTTGATGAGATTGTCGGTGGTGTCTTCCTGGACAATGAGCATCGCCTTGGGAAACTCGGTCGCGAACTGCCGGAGAAAATCGGGCAGAAAAAACGGCGCAATCGTCGGAATCGCACCAATCCGCAGGCGTCCGCTTTGGCCGTCGTCGGCAATTTCGGCCTTGGTGTCTTCGATGAGGCGCAACACCTGGTCGGCGCGAGTTTGCAGCAACAAGCCGGCATCGGTCAGCGTAACCGAACGGGTTTGTCGTTCCAGCAGGGGCTGGCCGAATTCGGTTTCGAGTCGCTGGATCGAGCGGCTCAGGGCCGATTGCGATAGCCCTAAATCGTGGCTTGCATGGGTAATATTGCCCGTGCGTGCTACAGTTAGAAAGTGACGCAATTGATCGAGATCCACTCGAAGAGCTCCATTTATGCGTTTTATGCATTGGTGATATTGCCATTATGCGTTGGCTACGAGCGGGGCGAAAGGCAATAATCTGGGCGGCGCGACAACCCTGTCGCACATCTATCAAACAGGAGGAAACACGATGAGACGAACTTTCATGAGGTCCATACCCCGCACACTCGCGGCGTCATTGATGGCCGCGTTGGCTCTGCCCGCATGGGGTGACGAGCCGACCAATCCACACGGCGGCACGTCGCAAGATGTGTCGAAGTGTCCGATCGCCGGCATGCTCAACAGCTTTGCTGTGATGGCCGATTCGACAGACGCGAAGGGCGACGAACAGCCGAGCGTCGAAACACAACGCAAGCAGGCCGATACCGATTACACGACTGTCCAGGAGATGTCGAATAACGACTGGTGGCCCAACCTGCTGAACCTCGACATTCTTAGTCAAAACAATCCGGCGACAAATCCGCTCGGTCCCGACTTTAACTATGCCGAGGAGTTCAAGAAGCTCGACGTCGAAGCGCTGCAGAAAGATGTCGACGCGCTGATGACGGATTCTCAGGATTGGTGGCCGGCCGACTATGGACATTACGGCCCGCTATTCATTCGCATGGCGTGGCACAGTGCGGGCACCTATCGGGTGACCGATGGCCGAGGTGGCGCGGGGGATGGCACACAGCGATTTGCCCCACTTAATAGCTGGCCCGACAACGCGAGCCTCGACAAGGCGCGCCGATTGCTGTGGCCGATCAAGCAGAAGTATGGCAACAAGATTTCATGGGCCGACCTCATGGTCTTCGCTGGCGATCGCGCACTGGTGACCATGGGCTTCGAGACCTATGGCTTCGCGTTTGGTCGCGAAGATGTGTGGGAGCCGCAGAAGGATGTGTACTGGGGGTCCGAAGGGGAGTGGCTTAAAGGAGAGCGTTACAAAGGGAAGCAAGACCTCGACAACCCACTCGCCGCGACGCAAATGGGGCTCATTTACGTGAATCCCGAAGGGCCCAAAGGCGAGCCTGACCCATTGGCAGCCGCCCAGGCGATTCGCATCACGTTTGGCCGGATGGCGATGAACGACGAAGAGACTGTCGCGCTGATTGCCGGTGGCCACACGTTTGGCAAAGCCCACGGAGCGGCCAGTCCCAAGGAATTTGTCGGACCCGAACCCGAAGCAGCCAGCATCGAAGAGCAGGGGTTCGGCTGGAAGAATAGCTTCGGCAAAGGCAACGCCGAAGATACTATCACGAGCGGTCTCGAAGGGGCCTGGACAACGACGCCGGCCCAGTTCTCGCACGACTATTTCGACCATTTATTTAATTATGAATGGGAGTTGACCAAGAGCCCCGCCGGTGCGAATCAGTGGACACCAAAAGACGACGCCGCCAAGGGAACAGTGCCCGACGCACATGTCAAGTCGAAGTCGCACGCCCCGATGATGTTTACCACCGACCTCGCGCTCAAGATGGATCCGATTTATGGGCCCATCTCGAAGCGATTCCACGAAAACCCCAAGGAGTTTGAAAAGGCGTTTGCCAAAGCGTGGTACAAGCTCATCCACCGCGACATGGGACCGCACAACCGGCTCCTCGGTCCGTGGGTACCGGAGCCGCAGATTTGGCAAGACCCTGTGCCGGCTGCCAACGGGGAGATTATTGGCGACGCCGACATTGCCGAACTGAAACAGCAGATTCTCGACACGGGCCTTTCGGTTAGCGATTTGGTGTCGACAGCTTGGGCCTCGGCCGCGACTTTCCGTAGTTCCGACATGCGTGGTGGTGCTAACGGTGCGCGTGTCCGTTTGTTGCCGCAAAAGGATTGGCAAGTCAACGAACCCAAGCAACTCGCCGAAACGCTCGACAAACTCGAGAAGATTCAGCGTGATTTCAACGATGCTCAAAATGGCGACAAACTGGTTTCGCTGGCCGACGTGATTGTGCTGGGCGGCTGTGCGGCCATCGAAAAGGCAGCCAAAGACGCCGGCCACGATGTCAAAGTGCCGTTTACTCCTGGCCGCACCGACGCGACGCAGGCGATGACCGACGCCGAATCGTTTGAGCCCATGGAACCAGCGACGGATGGGTTTCGCAACTACCTGACAGCCGAACTCCGCCAATCGCCCGAGGAGGCGCTGGTGGATCGCGCGAACCTGCTTGCCCTCACAGCACCCGAGATGACCGTACTGGTTGGTGGTATGCGGGTGCTGGGCACCAACTACCAGGGCACGGACTACGGCGTCTTTACTGACGAGCCCGGCAAGCTGACCAACGACTTTTTCGTCAACCTGCTCGATATGAGTACGGAGTGGAAAAAATCGGACAACGGCGAGTACGTTTTCGAAGCGCGTGAACGCGGTTCGGACGACGTGAAATGGACTGGCACAAGTGTCGACCTAGTGTTTGGCTCGAACGCACAGCTTCGCGGCATTGCCGAGGTGTATGCCAGCGAAGACGCGGAGCAGAAGTTTGTGAACGACTTTGTCGCCGCCTGGAACAAGGTGATGAACCTCGATCGATTTGATTTGGATCGGAGCCAACGAACGGGCGAAACGCCCGCTGTGGCGACTGCTCGTTAGCGGCGTTTCCAAGATGAAATTCGACAGGCGACACTCCACCCGCTGGCGGAAGCCAGCGGGTGTTTATGAACGTCGAAATAGACCCCAACAAGGCAGACCGGGGGGGCGGTCGGTACTCATGAAGCAGGGATTTAGCGACGGGTGGTTGAGTCAGCTATCGTGCCGACAGCGATGGCGGTTGGTAAAAAAATTCTCAGCCCCTAGCCCATTGGCAACACCCGATGGTTATATTGAAATGCGTTGCATTGGCAACCAATCTTATCCACAACCATCTCGATCGCGGTTCAGGAGTCTGGGCAATGCCAGTTGCAATGCAGCTTTCGCGTATCATTATCAGCGAAATCAACAACGACCAAGTCATCTACCTGCGTGAAATCGACGGAGATCGCACGTTTCCGATCCTCATCGGGTTTTTTGAAGCGACCAGCATCGACCGCCACGTCAAGCATCAAGAAACGTCGCGACCGTTGACGCATGACTTGCTCGTCAATCTCGTCGAACAATTGGGAGGCGAACTCGAAGACGTCATCATCACCGAACTCAAAGACAGTACCTACTTCGCCACGCTGAGAGTACGGCAAGATGGTGAATTGATCGAAATCGACGCCCGTCCGAGCGATGCGATTGCCGTTGCCGTGACTTGTGACCCGGCGCTGCCGATTTACGTGTCCGAAGAAGTGTTGCGCGAAGTGATGCACGAAGAGTTTTGACAAGGTCGCATACTTTCCTTTCCTGCCCGAGGGCCTCGCACATGCGATATGTGTTACTAGCGCTGCTTGCATTTAGCTTTGTCTTAAGCCAGTCGATCAACGCGGCATGGCCGCACCTGGGCGAACTGTCGCAGTTCGACGCCAATGCAACGCACCAACTGCCGGACAAACTCGATCCCGAAAAGAACGCCCTCTTTGCCCTCGACCTGCCAGGTCCCGGGGCTTCGACGCCGCTGGTAGTGGCCGACAGAATTATTCTGACATGTGAAATCGATGGAGCCAATGGCGTTGTCTGCTACGACACAAATGGCAAAGAATTGTGGCGGCACAGCTTTGGCAAAACAGTCGAAGGCAAGCACCGCAACGCCACAGGCGCAAATCCTTCGGCAACTACCGATGGAAAGCACGTGGCGGTTTATTTCAAGGACGCGTCGCTCGCCTGTTACACCATCGATGGCCAGCAGTTGTGGCAGACGAACCTCACCGACGAATTCGGCAAGGGCGAACTGTGGTGGGACCTCGGCACATCGCCCGTCACGTCGTCGCGGGGCGTGGTGATGGCGGTCATGCAGGCAGGCGAGTCGTATCTGGCGACGTTCGATTACCAGACCGGCGACGTGCTCTGGCAAACTCCCCGCAACTACAAATGCGCAATCGAGTCGGACCAGAGCTACACCACACCGACAGTGATTGATGTCGATGGCGTCGAGACCATTGTTACTTTCGGTGCCGACCACCTCACCGGCCATAATGCCCGCACGGGCAAACTGCTGTGGGAATACGCCGGGCTCAATCCCAATAACGAAGGGATGTGGCGGACCATCGCCTCGGCGGCCGTGGACGAGGGAGTTGCCGTGGTGCCGTTCGGACGAGGAGAGTTTGTCAGCGGAGTGAAACTCGGCGGATCGGGCGATATCACCGAGAGCGGTGAACTGTGGACTGTTGAGGGCGTTGGTTCCGACGTGCCGACTCCGCAAATCGTGAATGGCTGTGTGTATGTGCTTGGCGATGGCAAAGCGACGCGAGGTACGGTGACGTGCCTCGATCTGCAATCGGGCAAGGAGTTGTGGGCGGATAAGCTGCCCCGCGCTAGGGGTGGATACTACAGCTCGCCGCTGGTGGTGGCCGATCGGCTTTACTGCATTCAGGACGACGGCAAGGCACTGGTGTGCCGCATCAACAACGGCCTGGAACTGCTAAGCAAAGCCGAACTCGACGAGTTGGTAGTGGCCACACCCGTGCTCTTGGGCGACGACATCTTGGTGCGTACCCGCTCGAAACTGTATCGGTTTGGGGTCGAGAATTAGCGCGACGATTTCGAGGCCCGGCCGCTTGCCACATCCTGTGTGTTTGACTGTGCGCATTTCAGGAGTCATCAAGCGCGAACCACGTTGCCGACTCCGGCACGGGGTAAGTCAGTTCCGCAACCTGGTTGGCATCCAAAGGCATGTCGTAGATGCGGATGTAGTCGACAACGCCAGACGAAGATTCGCCGCCGCCCGTCACGCTTCAGGCGGTCATGCTGGCATGAATGTCGCGACGAATTTCAGATGATTTCGTAATATCAATGAAGCAAACGAAGGGTGCGGAGCCGATCCCACTTTTTCAAAACTTCAAAACTTCGCCGTGGCGGATTTAGTTTGCTACTTCGCCCAGGTTCGGTTATGCTCCGGCAGGGCTCAGGGGGGCATTTCGGTCGAACAGCA
>JBGSWC010000408.1:0-2443 GCA_041752635.1 Pirellulales bacterium
GGCGCTAGCCGCGGGTTTTCGAAAACCTCAACCGCGGCTAGCACCGTCGGCTCAAGTTGCCGCGGCAGTGAGAGCATTTATGGTTGACTTTCACGGAATCCTCATCACTTGGACAACGTACGGAACGTGGCTCCCCGGCGATGCACGCGGCTGGCGAAAGCGACGTAAGGGTGAACAAATACCACAACCTCTGTTAGCAGAGTGGTGTCGGAAACAGATGAAGGGCGAAGCGGTCCTGCTTCGCCAACACGATCGGCTAACGGTCGAAATAGCTTGTGATGAACACTCGCGTGTTCGTGGCTGGCACCTTTTTACTGTTAACGCAAGGAGCAACCACGTTCACGTTGTTGTATATGCAGAAGAATCTCCTCAAAAAGTTCGCGACCAATTGAAAGCCAACTGCACCTGGATGCTCCGCCAACAATCGGAACCACTCGTTTGCGACAAAACTTGGTCGAAGTGGGGCGACTGTAGCATTCTCTCAACCGAATCCGATGTCGAGGATGCAATAGCTTACGTACTGGAAGGACAGGAGGGACGTCACGACTCTTGAGCCGACGGGGCTAGCCGCGGGTTTTCGCAAACGTCACCCGCGGCTAGCGCCGTCGGCTCAAGTTGCAACGATGACTGCTAGCAAAATCGCCCCAAAACAGGCAGACTTTGCGCTTTGTAACGGCTATGCCCAACGCCATTTGCCAACTTCTGGGCTCGCGGGCCGTAAACCACTTTTGTGACGTGCGACCCGTTGGTAAAGTCAGAATCGTGCTGGCGCGCTGCCCCTTTATGGCGGTCGTCGTCGAGCACCGGACGGCCAGCACTCGACGACCCCGCCGTCACGGATTGACTGCTTAAGTGCCACCCGTGTTTCGACAGACATTGAGCCATGCCTTTTTACGACTCCCACCAACTCGGCCCGCGTCCCATTGGCGACGTCGATAGTTTGCTTCGCAACGCTCAGTTGCGCGACGAGCTTGAACCGCTGTACGACGAGTCGATTGGTTCGGTCAACGTCGCCTGGATGACGACCCATCGCGAGAATGAATTTCTGGAGTCGATGCTCGAATGGGAACGTGCTCCCATGCTGCCCATCAGCCGGTGGTTCGAGCCCGAGCTCTCGCTCCCGTCGCCCGAACGACTCGGCGATGCCGAATTGAGCGAGCTGCTACGCGACGTCGCGGCCAAGTTGTTCGAACAGAATATTGTGCTCGATTTCACCAATCACCTGACCGATCGCCAGCTCTATACGATCATCTATCGCGACATCCTGCCAACCTACGAGAAAAAGCTCCATCGTCGCGAGAGCTATCTGCATTGGGACTGTGCGAGCACCGAAGGCGATCCCGACACGTGGCTTCGCTACTATGCGAGCGACGACGAACGCGAGATGTGGGCGGAGGAGACGGGCGAGCAACTGCCCCCGCGGGCGGTGCCCCCTTACCAGCGATGGTTGCCTCGGGCACCAATGTAGTCGCTAGCCGATCGATTTGCCGATGGCGTAGACCTCGTCGGCATCGAGTACTGCGTCGTTTGTCGTGAACAGCTTTTCGATGGCCACCCGGTGGATTTTCATTTTCGTGCCGCCAACGCCGATCGCGCCATAGCAAACACAGCCCGCTTGCTCGACCGCTTTATGATGGACTTCGATGCCGGCGAGCCCCAGTGGAGGCACGGCATTGAGATCGATGGCGACCTTCAGCGAGGTCGCTGCTTTGCGCTGTTCGGCACTGAGTAATTCAATGCCCGGCGGGCCACAGGCGATCACTGCGTCGGCACCATTGAGCATTGCATCGAGCTGTGCAGGCGAACTGCTCTCGTGGGCGGTAATCGGAGCGCCCGGTAGCGACGATTTGATCGACTCGACGACGGCGCTACTGTGCGACAGCTTACGCGAGCCAAGCCGCACTGTGGCACCCTCGCTGGCTAGCATCCTCAGTACCCGTTTGCCGACGGAACCGGTGCCAGCGAGCACCGCGATGGTCGAATGAGCCAAGTCAATATGTCTCCCAGCCGCCACGACTGTCGCAGCCGCCGTTGTGTTCGCGCCGTTGCTGTCGAGCAGCACCGACACGCGAATGGGGCCAAAAAAACAATCGGTGGTCGCCTCGAGCAGTTTACCCCCGATTTCAACATCGCTGCCGCCGATGAAAACAGCAGTCGACTTCAGGTCGTCGACACCGCGCGTGAACATCGCTCCGTAAACCAAATCGCGGACTACCGAAGGAGTCACGCCCGAGTGTCGAAACAAATGATCGACACCCGCATCCACGGCAACCACCCCGTCGAACACACTTGGCTGCGGGTCGCTGTCGAGGCAGACTAGGATTTTGGGTTTCACGACTATTTTGGGGTTCACGACGCTGTCGCCGGCCGAAGAATGTAGCCACCGTCGCCAGACGGTGGATCGAGGCGAGTGATCGGTATCAAAAACCACGCGATCCACGCT
>JBGSWC010000409.1:0-16545 GCA_041752635.1 Pirellulales bacterium
CGAGCCCAACGGCGTCTCGCACAGTTTCGCGAGCTTTTGACGGCGGCAACACCGCGTCAACAACGCTCTTTGATTCCGCCAACGCGACTTGCGCCACAGCAGCTTGCGGCCCAATTTCCCACGCGTTACAAAGGCCTCACAAGTTGCTTTAGCGAGACGCAGTATCTTGACGCAGTGGCCCAAGCGGTCGACTACATCCATGCGGGCGATGTATTTCAGATAAATTTGTCGCAGCGATTGCTATGTCCGGCAAATGGCAGCTCAATCGATCTCTATCGGCGGCTCCGCGAGCGAAATGCCGCCCCGTTTGCTGGCTATATCGACTTGGGACAACACCAGATATGTAGTGCCTCGCCCGAGCGACTCCTCAGCGTTCGGGATGGCCGAGTCGAAACACGGCCCATCAAGGGGACCAGAGCACGCACAAAACGCCCCGAGGCCGACCTCTATGCGGGCGATGAACTGCAGGCAAGTGAAAAGGACCGTGCCGAGAACATTATGATCGTCGATCTGTTGCGCAACGATCTATCGCGTGTCTGTCGGCCCGATTCGGTCGCGGTGACCCAACTTTGTGGCCTCGAAAAATACGCCTACGTGCAACACCTCGTCTCTGTAGTCGAAGGCGATATTCGAGCTGGACTCAGTAGTCTCGACGCCATCGAGGCGGCATTCCCCGGTGGTTCGATCACCGGAGCACCAAAAGTCCGCGCTATGGAAATTATTGCCGAACTCGAACCAGTCGCGCGGGGGGCTTACTGCGGATCGCTCTTTTACTGTGGCTTTGATGACACCTGCGACAGCAGTATCTTGATTCGCACGATCACCTGTAGCGGCGGCTGGTGGCAACTTCCTGTCGGCGGCGGCATCGTCGCCGATTCGATTCCTCGGCACGAGTACGAAGAGACGTGGCATAAGGCGGCGGGCATGCTGCGCGCGATCAGCTAACTTGCGAATCTGCCTCGTTCAAATGGGGCTCGTCAAAATAAGGTTCATCGGCAACGTGCGGTATCGCTTCGCTTTGAAGTTCGCACAGCGCGTTTTCGGCGGCCCGTTGCTCTGACTCTTTCTTGCTGCGTCCCCAGGCGGCTGCGAAGCGGCGCTTGCCAATTTCGGCGGCGACCTTGAAACACTTGCTGTGATCGGGGCCCTGTTCTTCGACCACGCGATAGTGAGGCGTCACGCTATGCTGACGCTGCGCAAGCTGCTGTAACTGCGACTTGTAGTTGCCCCCGGTTTCGCCTGCAATGGCCGCTTCGACGGAGTCGCGCATGCTGCGGATCACGAACTCTTCGACTGCCGCCCGGCCGCCATCAAGGTAAATGGCCGCGACCATCGCCTCGTAAACCGCTGCCAGCACCGATCGCGGCACGCCGGGCGTGGTGGTCATTCCTTTGCCGAGAATCAAAAAATCGCCAAGCCCGAACTGGCTGCTTACGCGAGCGCAATTCTGGCGGCTTACGATAATCGATTTGAGCCGCGTCAATTCTCCTTCGAATTGGTCGGGAAACCGATGAAAGAGTTGCTCGCAGACGATCTCGCCGAGAATGGCGTCGCCCAAAAACTCGAGCCGCTCGTTCGATTCCAATCGATGGTCAGCGCTCGAAGCATGAGTCAAAGCCGCTTCGAGCATCTTAATGTCGCGAAAGCGATAGCCGATTTGAATCTGGCAGCGCTCAAACAATTCCGCCAATGTGTTGGTAGATTCGGTGGTCGACATGCCGCTCGGTGGCCTTGGCCTGAAGAAAGCTCGCCAGAAAATTTTTGAACGCAACAAGCGGCTGCCCCAACCGCGCTCATCCACTCGAATAAGACTACTTACACGAACTTTTTGTGTCAATCCGAAGCCATTTTTGCCAGTCCCGGGCCAACGGGCCGTCGACCGATTGGCTCGTGGCTGGTTAGACTGCTGGGTTTCGGTGCGGAATTCATCGCCAGGAGTCACATGGTCAATACTCTCTATCTGCCCGAGCTTCGCGAGATGCTCGCCGATGGTAATGTGCTAGGGCTGCGCGAATTTGGCGACGCGCTCCACCCCGCGCGTGCCGCCGAGTTTATGGAAGGTCTCACGCCAGCCGAAGCGTGGCAGGTGCTCGAAGCGGTCGACGACGGTCGTCGGACCGAAATCTTTGGCTATCTCGAAGAGTCGATGCGAATCGCGATCGTCGAGACGGTCGCTCCCGAACAGATTACACCGCTGATCGCCGACCTTGCGGCCGACGACCGCGTCGACCTCGTCAACGAAGTGCATCCCGACGTCGTCGAACAAATGATGCCGCTGCTTCCCGTCGCGGAGCGACGCGAGCTCGAGCGGCTGATGACCTATCCCGAAGGCACGGCCGGCGCGGTGATGACGACCGAGGTCGCCCGGCTCAGCGAGTGGCTCACTGTGCGCGAAGCGCTCGAAGAAATTAGCCGGCAGGCCGAAGGGCTCGAAACTGTCTACTACAACTACATCATCGACGAGCACAACCACCTGCGCGGTCTCATTTCTGCTAGGCAATTGGTGACGCACTTTCGCCAACCGAACATGCCGATCAGCGAGCTGATGCAGCGAAACGTTGTCACTGTGCTCGCGACCGACGACCAAGAAACCGTTGCCGAAAAGGTTGCCGCCTACGACTTTCTTGCTATTCCTGTGATCGACGACGAACAACACCTGCTCGGCATCGTCACTCACGACGACATCCTCGACGTGCTTCGCGAAGAAGCGACCGAAGACGCGCACATGGCGGCTGGTGTTAAACCGCTCGACGATGGCTATCTCGAAACTCATTGGGCGACGCTCGCTTGGAAACGCGGTGTGTGGCTCACGATTTTGTTCTTTGCCGGTTATGCGACCGTGCTCGCGCTCTCGGCCTACAACGAAAACCTCATGAACGTCGCCTGGCTCGGCTGGTTTGTTCCGCTGGTGATTGCCAGCGGGGGAAACTCCGGAAGCCAGTCGGCCACGCTCGTTATCACTGCACTCACCAACGGTGAGGTTCATGTGCAAGATTGGCTGCGAGTCGCCCGACGCGAACTGGTGATGGGCCTCTGTCTGGGAAGCCTGTTGGCGGTGGGCGGTTACATCGGTGTGCGGCTCATGGCGCCGCAGGTCTCGGCTATCGATGCGCTCGTCGTGCCGATGACGCAGTTGTTAGTTGTGCTGTTCGGCACCCTCATCGGCGGGCTGCTACCGCTGATGTTCCGCCGCTTGGGGCTCGACCCAGCACTGATGAGCAACCCCTTCGTCACCGGCATCATCGATGTCAGCGGCATTTTGATCTACATGAACGTGGCGAAGTTTTTCTTGAGTGAAGTGCTGAGTTAGCCGCGACGCGCCAGCGCAGCAGGCCAATTGTTCCGTGCGGTTGCCGTGCGCGATACGATAGGACCACAGCAGATCGCTGCCGCTGGAATGCACGAAACTGGTAGAAACCGTCATGATGATTACCGACATCGAAGACTATTTCACAAAAGGCTGCGGTCGCTGCGAGCGGTTTGCAACGCGAGAATGCTCGACACAGCAGTGGCAAACGGGCCTCGCAGCTCTGCGCCGCATTTGCTGTGATGTGGGACTTGTCGAGACAGTAAAGTGGGGGCACCCCTGCTACATGCACAGCGGGCGAAACATTGCGATTATCGGTGCCTTGCGAGGTGACTTTCGTCTCAGCTTTTTCGACGCGGCTCTGATGAAAGACCCCGATGGTGTACTCGAAAAACAGGGGCCGAATACTCCGCATCCCGACATGATCCGCTTCACCGACAATGCGAGCGTCGATGCATGGGAGCCGACTATTAGACGCTATCTCGCCGAAGCAATCGCCTATGCCGAGGCAGGCATAAAACCGCCCAAAGTGACAACCGCGGTCGAACTGCCCGAAGAGCTGGTCGAGGCATTGGACGCAGACCCCCAGCTCGCTGAGGCATTTTACAAGCTGACGCCAGGGCGGCAGAAAAGTTACGCGATCAATCTTCGTTCGGCAAAGCAGTCGGCAACGCGAATCTCGCGGATCGTCAAGTTCCGCGACAAAATCTTCGCGGGCAAAGGCGCGATGGAGCGATAAATCGCGGTGTTACCTCCAAGATCGCTCGCAAAGCGCTGATGATTCATGCGCTTTCTCATCCGCGCCAATTGGTCGGCTGAATCGCGTTTGCAAGTCTGCCGATCGCTTGCCGTTTACAGCACGCTCAACGGCTGGGGCGACGAAACCAAGATCACGACCACCGATTTTTCGTTTGGCGATGGTCAATTGACCAATTCAGTCAGCCATACAATCGTTGAGAACATCAACATCAATGGCACCGACCGGATTACTAATCCGTCTCACAATTTCGCCGGTACGGCCACGGCGAAGTTCGACTGGCATGTCGAAATCCCTGCCGAAGGCGAGGCGACCGGCACGGCTTACGGCGTTTTGGAGGGGAGCGCGGAGAACGACAATTGGTTCTTCTATCATCCCCGCCCGCCGCTTGAACGAATCGGCAAACCTGAGGACCCCAACGACGAACCAGTCCTTTACTACATCCTCGAATACCCCGAAACATTCGACCCGGTTAACCAAGACCCGCCTCGGCCGCCGATTTCGAATTGGCAAGAGACGATCGATCCAGGCGTATTTGAACCGACGTCGAGTTTTTGGGCGGGGACGAAGGCGTTTACATACGAATTCGGCAAAGGGGCTGCCGATGTCATAACCGACGAGATTCCCTATCTCGGCCAGGCCAAGGCGCTCGACAAGCTCGTTAACGATCGCAACTTGGTGACGGGCGAGGATGACCTGGGAGCGATCGATCGCTACTCGTCGGTGATCGATCTCGTCCCCGGTGGTTCGACACTCAAGAAAGCGGGCAAGGGTTTCGGGGCCTTGTTCGGATTCACCAAGAGTGCCGCCGACACTGTTAAGGCGAGTAGCCGCGTCACGCGTAATGCCGATTTGGCGGCTGAAGCGAGTCAACAGGCGCTCAAGCGTATTCCCACGAGCGTCGCCGACGAGTCGGCCGAGCGACTCAGCAAAGCCAACGACGATTTGCAGTCGCTGGTGATTCAGCCCGAAGGTGGCTGTTTCGCTGCCGACACGCCGGTGGCGACTCCGACGGGGACTCGGCCGATTGGCGAAATTCGCCCCGGCGACTTGGTGTTAGCGTTCGACCACACGAGTGGCACGTGGTCGCCCCGCCACGTCGAGAAAATCCACGAGAACATCTACGAAGACTCGCTGGTCACGATCGAGACCGAGAGCGACACGATTCGGGCCACCCTCTATCACCCGGTTTGGGTGGTTGCAGGACGTGATCTGGAAGACCGACCCGTGTGTCAGGAGCTTGAACCCAACGAGGACGAAGGGTTCTCACTCGAAGGTCGTTGGGTCAATTCGCATGATTTGCGACCTGGGGATGTACTCATAAATACCGCTGGTCAGAAGCAATACGTGATGCGCGTCGCCCAGGAGTTCGTCTCGGGCCTAGCGATTGTCAATCTGACAGTCGAAGGCGACCACACCTTTGCGGTTGGCGACTGCGGGGTGTTGGTTCATAATACGTGTGCGAAGCCGGTGGCGGCGGATGGTGCCTATCGGACAGCCGATGGTCATTACATAGAAGCTGACGAAATTGCTGCCCGACCGGACCTCAATATTCGCGGTGAAGGTGTAATCTACAAAACTAGGACTGATCCTCCCTACGTTGGTAGTGCTGATGACCTAGAGCTCCGCGACGCCTATTCCACTGACGGACGAGTTAGAGACGGAGCGGAGATTCTCGATACTTATCTGCAAGGAGACAATCTCGATCGCTTCACGAAAGAAAGGAATTGGGTGGAGCATTTCGGAATTGAGAACTTGGACAACATAATCCATCCTCCCCACCCCGATAATCTAGTTCCATGACTCAACAAGCGGCGCAAGGAGAGCAGTTCTGGAACTGGTTTCTCGAGAACAAGACAAATATTGAACAAGCGCTCGCCGTCGAAAACACTAGTTGGCTGCGCGAAAATCTCACATCGCGCATACAAGCACTTAAAACTGATGGCGATTGCCCGCAATTGAATTGGGAGATTGGTCCGGGCAAGAGGCGAAAATGGCAACTATGCATTTCGCCCACGACGCTGGAGAATGCGGCGATTACGGAAGCTGTCGCCCGGAGTGCGCCGAAGGTTCCTGACTGGGAGTTTTATGCCTACAAGCAGCCCAAACCCAGAGAGACATGCTTTGAATTGTCATTGACGGATAAGCACGGAGAGTTGATAGAAGTCGACGCTACTAATTGGCGGTTTGCGCTTCGGAGAATTGGCAATAACGGCCATGTAGGGATTCTTTTCTTTGCTCCGAACTTTCTTAGCGTGTCGGAAGATATGGCAGACAAAGTGGCATGGTTAATATTAGACAATCTCCTTGGCGAAGAGAAAGTACTCCGGCTGTTTAAAGAGGCGCACGTTTTTCCGTCGCAGAAGTTCCCCGTAGATTATCCGGCAATTTCAATTCATGAGCTGAGCGATGTTGTGGAGTCGGTTTAACTTTACGTCGGCCGCTAACGCGGTCTTCGATTGCTTCGCCACGTCGAGAAAATCCACGAGAACATCTACGAAGACTCGCTGGTCACGATCGAGACCGAGAGCGACACGATTCGGGCCACCCTCTATCACCCGGTTTGGGTTTTGAGCGGTCGCCAACTCGACGACCGCCCGGTTTGTAAGGAACTGGAGCCGCACGAAGACGAAGGGCACACGCTCCCTGGCCGCTGGGTCAACTCCCACGACCTCCGCCCGGGAGACGTACTCGTCGACCGCTGGGGCGCGAAGCAATACGTGATGCGCGTCGCCCAGAAGTTCGTCTCGGGCTTGGCGATTGTCAATCTGACAGTCGAAGGCGATCACACGTTCGCGGTTGGCGAGTGCGGGGTGTTGGTTCATAATACGTGTGCGAAACCGGTGGCGGCACCCGCACCTGATGAACTTCGTTTGCAGCAGTTGCAGGAGATTAAAGCTAAGCGGGGAGATGAACAAGGCCTCATACAAAACCATCATAAAGTACCGCACGACAATAAGACTTATGATCATCAGAATCACCCGCTTGTAAAGGAGGCTGAGGCTGACCTGAGAACTGATCCTTCAAATCAGATGGACTTAGGTAATCATGCTGGAAGACACTCTTCAGAATATCACCAATCAGTGCGTGACCGGATGGATGATGCGTACGAAGACATTGCAGGCGGAGGGCAAGCGGCCGCTGAAGGTGCTCTAAATGATGTATTCGATGGAATTGCGAGCGATATCTCAGACGGTTCATTGCGGCCCTATCGACACAAGGACGTCTGGATTCCTTAAGGATGCACAATTGTAAGATGATTTATCACCGCCTCATATTTGATTCTGAACTGCAAGACTTACCCACGATTCAAGAATATGAATTGGCGGGGTTCGATATGACTTCGCTTTGGAAGGGCAAAGAAATAGCATCTTTTCCCACCGATCTGCGCTTGGTAATCAATGCTAAAGGCGACGATCAGATTCCGGACCTTGTTGGAAATCCAATTTCGTGGTTCGTCGTTTCGGATCGCTTAGCCAATATTCTTTCAGCTAACGAGCGTGCAGGCGATGTGCAGTTGATTCCAGCCCCACTCGTAAGAGAGACGGATGGGGCAGCGGTACAAGGATATCAAGTTCTAAATCCTCTCAAACTCGTCAATTGTTTGGATGAATCGGAATCCAAGTTTCGACGCTCTGCCCGTGGTACCTTAGCCTCACTTGAACGCTGTGTGCTGAATCAACATTCGATCCCCAGTGACGTGAGACTCTTTAGACTGGGAGAAATGCCCAGGGCAGTCTTCGTTCGGGACGACGTGGCGAAGCGAACTATTGGTAAAGGACTATTAGGTCTCGCGTTCATCCGCTGCGAAGCAATATGAGGCAACGAGTGAAATCGTACCGCGAAGATACGGGGAGCCAGTACGACAACCGTTTGTTGGGACCGTTTATCGACGACGCTGGCAATTTCTCGGCCAACTCGGTGATCGACACCAGCACAAACGCCATCTTGGCAACGCCAGTCAAAAAACCCGCCCCGGCCAAAAATCGTTGTCGAAATTGGCCGCGCGGTGTGGTAGAACTGGGAGTGCAAAGTGGCGCTCAGCGGCGAAGCTGCGAGCGGTGTGTGAATCGGTCGATGGAACAACACAACAGCCCCCACGAAAAGGTTTTGACGGGTTTTGTCCAAAATGTCGCCAACTGGTCGTTCAAAACCCAGGTACGAAATTCGCCCGCGACATGCGAAATCGACTACAAAACAAGGTGTTTTTGCAAGTTGAGCGACAGACAAAATTCGGGGTTTTGTCCCCTCCAATCGTGTTTGCCATTTTGTGGACAAAACGGTCAGAACGATGCAGCCGAACGACACACGACGATACCTGGAGGTTAAGCAAACAAACTTGTGACTGCTTTCGCTTTGACGAGCTCGCGTGGCTGCTTTAAGTGATTGAGAACGGTGGTTTCTGGATTGATGCCAAAGGCGTGATAGATGCTCGCGAGCAACTCCGTAGGGTGTACGGGATCAACGAGCGGAGCGGAACCGGTGGCGTCGGATTCTCCGTAGACGAAACCACGTTTTGTTCCGGCGCCGGCCACGACCGCCGTATAACAATAGGGCCAATGGTCGCGGCCATCGTCGGAGTTGTCGTTGCCCGACGTGCTGACACCTCGCTGGGGACTACGGCCAAATTCGCCAACGACCACCAGCAACGTTTCATCGAGCATGCCGCGCTGGTCGAGATCGTCGATCAAGGCCGAAACTCCGGTATCGAACATCGGCCCCGATTGGTTTTTCATCCGTTTGCTGAGGTCTACATGTTGGTCCCACGAATGATTGTCGGAATTTGCGACCTTGGGCCATATGACTTCGACAACACGCGTGCCGGCTTCAACCAATCGGCGGGCGAGCAGACAACTCTGTCCAAAAGTATTCCGACCATAGCTATCACGAACCTGCTCGCTTTCTTGCGACAAATCGAACGCATCACGCGCCCGACCCGAAGCAACCAATTCGATTGCCTGTTCGTAATACTGGTTAAGATTTTCACTCGCAACGGCTTTCTCAATGGCGGGCATTTGCTCGCTAACCAATTCGCGAAGCCTCGCTCGTCGCTGCAATCGAAGAGAAAATACATCGGGTTGAAGCTGTAGATCGTCGACCCGCACGCCGTCCATTTTATCCATATTCATGTCGTCGCCGGGGGGATAAAGCGTATAAGGATCGTAAGCTTTGCCCAAAAAGCCGGCTGTTCCCCCCTTGCCCACGACGTTGCTCTCCTGCAGTGGCCGCGGCAGCATCACGAACGGCAACATTGGTTCCTGGGTCGGTTGCAGCCGGATGATGTTCGATCCGAAATTGGGAAAGTCTTTCGGACTGGGAGGTTCGAGTTGGCCCGAAGCGCTAACTTTGTCTGTCGTGTAGCCGGTCATCATCTGGTAGATGGCTGCGGTATGATTGAACAAACCATTGGGCGTATAGCTCATCGACCGAATCATCGTAAAGCGGTCGTTAAGTTGCGCTAGCTTTGGCAGTATCTCGGTAAACTGCACACCGGGAATCTTGGTTGATATTGGTTTGAATACACTCTTGACATTGTCGGGCACATTTTCTTTTGGATCCCACAGGTCGAGGTGACTTGGCCCCCCCTGTAAATAACAGAGGATGACACTTTTCGCCTTTCCCCAGCCTGGGCCCATCGAAGACGTACCGCTAGCCTGAGCCTCGAGTTGCAACATCGAAGCGAGCGAAAGCCCGAATAATCCCGATGTGCCGACGCGAAGCACATCGCGCCGAGAGGGACGTAATTGTCGATCACATAAGTCGCTGACGGCGGAATTTCCTGCGATACGCCACATGATTTTTCTCGCTTTACAAGATTTTAATGGTTGTACAAGAAAGCCGGGCTGTTGATCAGCGCCCAGGTCAAATCCTGTGCTGCCGTCAATCGCAAATTACTCAATTGCCGCTGGCTGAGCGCGATCTCACGTTCGAGATGCCGCAGCCGCGCATCAATCGGAAGGGGACGATCCGCAGCCTGCAATTGCTGTTGAAGTTCCGCTTCGCGAACGTCAACAGCAATTGGCGCACTCGCGGTGGCGAGTTGCCGCTCTAACTCTTTTAGTCGACCATCATGTTGCCTACGGTAATCGAGCAGCAGTTTTGCTTGGTCTGGTGTTCGCTCACTTTGGCCAAGCTGCAACATCTCGTCGATCTCTGGTGGCAAGCCAAAGTCGACGGGAACTTTCGCTTCGGTCGTCGAGAGTCGGAACCTTCCCAACTGATGCTTGGGGTCGGAGTACGAATGCTGGAAACGGAACTCGAGCAGTTGGCCAGCGGCCAACTCGATGGGCTCTGCGAATTCAAACAGAGCTACATGCCGTTTGCCGGTTTGCCCGTTGATAGCCCAACCATTACTTCCGGAATCTAAGTTGCCATCAATTGCCAAGCTCACGTCAAAACCTTCTTGACTAAAGTCTGCTCTTGCCGACTCAAACGAGACGGGGACTCTCGATTCTTCGGCAGCATCGTTCGCGGGAGTAACGATGACGGCGGAGAACTCGGTGAGGACGAAATTCCCATTATCTGCCAAGCCGGGGCCAGCCGACGGAAGTCGGTCGTCGGGAAACGCTTCCAAACGAATCGCGGAAATGCGAACTCCGTCGGACGCACATTGCATGGTGTATTCTCCGTTCCCCGGTTTCACTTTGGCGAAGATCGAACCGTCCGCTTCGGCGATCAACTCGCCAGACAGGGTGGTCGCCATCTGTTGTGGCACGCATTTAACCCAAGTGGTGTGGTTGCTCCGAAGTTCACTTTCCCATTCACCCAAGGAGGCCGTTAGCGATTCTTCGTGCTTGTTCAGTTCGTGTTGGGCTTTGGCGATTGCCTTGTCTCGTTGCTCTTTAAGCCTCATTTGTTCAGGTGCAATCGCCTGGCGATGCGACTCGAGTTCGGCAGTCAAGCGAATCACCGATTGTTGGCGAATGAGCTCTTGTTTGGCCAGTCGCGTGCTCAGCTTGGCGGCGTACTCGTCTCGCTGTGAGATTAGTTGGTCGTGATCGTGCTTGATCTCCGTAAAAATCGACTGCGTCGAGCGAATTTCCTGAGGCGTAGGCGGGCGGTTCAGGATTCGCAGGTAGATCTCCTCGACCAGTTTCTCGTCACTCAAATCGGATGCGGCGAGTCTCGTGATCTCGTTCTTGGGATCGCCAATGGCATTGCCGATGGTCGGGCCTGTCACAAATGCCATGACCGAACCGAGTTGCATTTCGCTCACCCGTTCGCATTCGCAAGCACTCTCGCGAGCAGGTCGCCCGAGATTGTCGAGGAACCCATCAGACAATTTGATGCCCGAGTCAGGAAGGGCCGCGGCACGGGTTCCAACCGGCACGCCCGGCAGATGCGAAACCGAACCTGTTGCCCGGTGCACCGAGTCATAAAGGACTTCGGCGGGAAGTCGTCGAGTTCTGGCGTGCGAGAAGTTCAACTTATCGTCAACATTCCATTGGTTGGCCGCGACGCTTCGTTGGTATGTTTGCGACTTGCAGATCAGCCGGACCAGATGTTGAGTGTCGAAATTGCTGTTTATAAATTCGTTAGTAAGGTAGTCTAACAACTCCGGATTCGAAGGCGGATTGCCGGCGCGAATGTCGTCGATTGGCTCAATAATTCCTGCGCCCAACAAATAGCCCCACAGCCGGTTCGCATAGCTACGCGCAAAGTAGGGGTTGTCGGATGAAGTGACCCAAGCGGCGAGCTGCTGACGTCGCGTTGCGTTGGCTTGCGTCGCGTAATCGATTTCGTAGGGAAACGAGGGAGCAGCCACTTGACCGGTACGCTCGTGTATCATTTCCCCCGCTTCGGCATCGGCCACAATCTCAAACAACGGTTTGTTTTCTTCCACTGCTGTTTTGCCGATGCTGCGATCGCCGCTGGCCGGATCGCGATCGAGTTTTACTTGCGCGAAGTATGCCGCCAACTCATAATATTCATCTTGTGTCCACCTCTCGAAGGGATGGTCGTGACATTTATTGCAGTTGAACCGCGTCGAAAGGAATAGATGTGTCGAGTTCTCCATTGTGTCTTCGGGTGTACGGAGAATCTTGAAATACGAAGCCGGTGGATTCTCGCGGTTGGAACCCGACGCGGTAAGTATCTTGGTGACAAATTCGTCGTACGGAGTGTTTGCCGCGATCTCGCTGCGAATCCACTGCCGGAACGCGATCGCACCTTCGCGCCCCAGAAACTTTCCGTTGACTTGCAGCAAGTCGGCCCATTTGTTGCTCCAGTGTTCGACGAATTCATCATTGCCGACCAACTTGTCAATCAGCGCAGCTCGCTTTTCTTTGGTGTCTCGCGAGTCGTCGATGAACTCGCCGATCTCGGCCAACGTGGGGGGCAGCCCGGTCAAGTCAAGATAGATGCGCCGTACAAACGTGTAGTCGTCGGCCAACGGAGCGGGGAGCGTCTTAGTGCGCTTCAGTTTGTCGGCAACGAACTGATCGATGGGGTTGTTATGCGATTTTTCCCGCCATTGGAAGCCGCTGCGATCTCCCATGACTGTGAGTGTTGTTGCCGCATAGGCTCCTTCATAGCGGACCAACACGGGCGACTCTCCCCGACGCAAGGTGTGCATAAGCCCTGCGTGCGTTGTCGCAGGCTCGGCGACATCGGTGTTGCCGATTTCGATGAAGGCGTCTGTGGTGACGTCGCGAGAAATCCCATCGTCGTAGTGAGCGACGACGCGGAATTGCTGGTTTTCACCAGTCTGTTCGACAACGGGATTGCGAGGACTGATTTCAATGCTCGATACGCGAGGAGACTCTGCATCAAGCCTGGCACCAGATTCGACCCATTTTCTCAATGTCTCGTAATACCGGCTATCGGGCTCAATAGCTTGTCCACCCTCATGTGGCACTTTGGCTGTTGCTTTTTGCAAAATCAAGCTCTCTGAAGGAGACGCCAGATTGACTCGCCGCGACGCGTGGTCATCGGTCAGCGACCGAATATCGAACAACGGATCATATCCTCGCAGCGACAACTTGAACCCGTTTTTGCCATCTTTCGATCCGTGGCACGTCCCGGCATTGCACCCTGCCCGCGTCAAGACGGGATTCACATCGCGAATATAATCAGGCGACAACTGATCGGGATTGGCTGCCTCGAATGAGATGTCTGTCGTAGCGTCGCGGAAGTCAATCTTGATGGTGGCGTCACCCACACCGGTTGGCCGAAGTAGGCCGAACCGATCGACGTGAGCGATCGACTTGTCGACTGCGAAGCTTGACGACCTCGTCACGTCGAAACGGCGTCCGTCTTCGAGTGCGGCGGTCACCACCAACTGAGCCATGCCAGAAAGGCTCGCGAATTCGACCCGTTCAGGCTCAACAATCAGTTTGGCGATTCGCAGCTCTTCGGGAAGTAGTACTTCGCCGGGAAGCTGAATCGATTCTGTGCTGTTGGCTGACTTGGCAATCACGGTATCTGCGGTCGTAACCGTTTCAGTTCTATCGACCTGAACTAAGTCGAATTGCGTGCGCAACTCGCCGGCTTTGGTATCAATCACGCGCACTACACCATCTCCCCCCGAAGCAACAGCGGATTCGCCATCGGGACTGATTGCCACGGAATAGATCGGACTGCTCTGATACGTAAGTTGAGCAACAACTTTCACCGACTTGGTGAAGTAGTCTTTGAGTTGCTTCGTCTCCTCAGCCGATCGCGAATGTGTCGGCTTGAACAGCAATTTCTGGATTTCCTCGGGCGGCGTCAGCTCAGGGTCGACATGATAGAGATGGAACGCACCTTGTCCGTTGAGGCTGCTACCCGCGGCAATCAGTGACCCGTCGCAGCTGATATCGACACTAAAAATACGGCCGGGAAGTGGCGGGAACTCCAACAACAGATTCGCATCGTCGCCGATGACTCGCTTCGTTTGTCGGTGCATGCGATACATGCGAGGGACACCATCGGCTCCGCCGAACAAGATCTCGTCGCGAAGTGGGTGACGAGCCACGCTGTGAATTCCACCTTTAAGAGCGCCAGGTGTGATCGAAGTGATGTTGTCGACAAACCGCTCGTTAGGCACTTCGATAAGTTTCGCTGTCATGTCGCGTCCCACCGTTACCAGATGAGAGCCATCGACTGAATAGACGGTATCGAGCGGCCAATCGTTGGGCGCACTTTGAAAGAGCAGTTGTTTACCCGTCGCCGCGTCGATTGCGCGGACGGTGTTATCCGTCGCACCGAAGGCAATCTGTTTGCCATCGGGCGACCAACTGACGCCGCGAAGAGTGTCGAAGCCGATCGTATGCGAGAGTACGAGTTCTTGACTGGCGACATCCCACACCTGAATCTCGCCCGTCAGTGCCGGATTACCGCCCGCGACGGCTAGTCGGCTGCCGTCGGGAGAAAACTTTAACGTTTCAATCCGCTCGGCCAATCCGATCAAGCGTCCGACGAGCTCAAACCCGTCGGCTCGATACAAGCGAACTTCGTGGTAACCTGCGATTGCAAGCAGTTGGCCGTCGGGGGAATAGTCGATGGAAGTGACAACGGGTTGCTGGGTATAGACCGGCGGATGCTCTGCATCGATTGTGATCGACTCGTCGGAACCAGAGTCGTCCTGCGCGCCTTCGGCGATCCAGCGTTTTATGAGCTCGATCTGGTCGTTGCTAAGCGGCGCTCCCTCGCCTGGCATCTCCGCATCACCATCGATCGGCGTGATCAACGAAACCAGCAAACTCTCGTCTGGTTTGCCGGCGACAATCGGCTGCTCGCCCCTCTCGCCAAGGGCAATCAGTCGATCAAAACTGGTCATCGAATATTGGCCACTCGGCGTCGCCGGCTGATGGCAGCCAAAGCACCTCGCGGCAAAGATGGGACGAATGTCTCTGGAATAGCTTACTGGCTCAGCATCGCTTGCAGAGACAGTCGCTGGAGCCACGCCTAGTACAATTGCCGCAAGAATAACCAAAGCCGTGTATTGATTGAGTTTGGCTTTCATAGACATTCGCGTCCGTCGGATAGTGTGCCAGGGTCGTGCCGCTTGATGACTCAGTTCACTGATTCGGAACCAATCCGAAGCGAGGTGGGAGCCTCCATCCTATCATAATCAGCCACACCACCCTACATTACGGCTCAGGTACTCAGGTGCTCAGGCATCGGAACACGCTGGCTACCGCACCGGGGTTGGCGTCACTCCCGCGTGCCTCTGTCGTCGCCGCGTCAAAATGATTGCTAACGCCGCCGCAGTCAACAGTAATGTGCTTGGTTCAGGAATCTGCCGATTGATGTCTACCAGCACGGCGGCCAGAGTCGCTTCGGTCAGCATCGTCGCCTGTGTTACCGAAAGGCCCGATCCCACATGAATGTGCCCCGCCGCCAAATTATCGACCGTGATGCTGTTGTAATAAAGGCCGTGTAGGCCCATGAATCCTGAGAGATAGTTTCCGCTCGTGTTCTGATCGACAAACACGTTGGCGAAACCGAAACCAGTGGTGGCGTCGAGAATATCTTGCACCGGCAACTGCGTGCTCAATCGACTGCCGTTTCGATAGGTAGAAATGGCATTCCAGCTACGCCCATCGATGGTGGCTTGCGTTGGATGAGTCGCGCTTCCATAGGCATCCGACACCCAATCGAACGCCGGATTACTACCGCCGCCCGAATGGCCACCTTCGACCGCCTCGATTTCCCAGCGTCTGTCACCCCCTCCCCAGCTAAACGTAATGACGGCCACCGGATTGTGCTGGTCCATGATTCGCCAGAAGTCGAACGAAGTATCCTGGTAGTCGACTTGAAAATCCGAACCGACAGAACCAACTCGTCCTAGCGAGCCGCCCGGATCGTTGGTCGGATCGCCATCGGGCGGGAACTCGGGAAAGTACGAGTAAACGTCGTGCCCCAGACCGCCCCAGTTCTGCCCTTGCCAGCCGGCGGGGTTTTGTAGTGGATTGGTACTCCACGGTCGCAGCATCTCGTTCGTTGGTGGCCAGTATCCGAGCATCACGACATCGGCACAGACGCGATGTGCGCTCGCAAACGCAATAGCGGCAATAACGACACTCATCAACGATTGGAGCATGTGTTTCATTCAACTGTTACATTCACGATTGGCGCACAAAAAAACCGTCGCCCCAATGCACACCACCCCACTTTCGTGGTCAGGTGGAATTGTGCAGTAGGGAGGCGGTTCGTTGGCAATTACCTGCTTGAGGACTTTTTGGTCTGACGGGGAGTATAGTCACCGCTGCGGGCGATTGCAATCTTGGGACTGTGGCGGGAACGGCGGACCGTGGCGACACGGCGGAATTGTGGGAAACTACGTGAAACGATGAAGCTTGTGCGTCTAACGCTTCGGCTCACCGTTAATCTGAAGTCGCGCCTCCAGATTGCACTTGTGCAGCCGTTTGTTGGCTGTTTTCTCCTTTTGTGATTTCAATGGTGATTGGATTCGAAAACGACCATTTGCTTCCTGATGCCTTTACGCTTCCTGTGCGCATGGCTCGCTTGACTTCGCCATTGAACTTCCCGCAGGGAC
>JBGSWC010000410.1:0-11895 GCA_041752635.1 Pirellulales bacterium
CGCGGCAGGGCAGGGCGCCGCGGCAGGGCAGGGTGCCGCAGCAGGGCAGGGCGCAGCGGCAGGGCAGGGAGTGCAGCAAATACAGTACACACAAACACTGCCGCCACCCCCCGGAGTGTTTCCACCCGGTCCGACACTGCAACCGGGCGATTTGCCAATCACACCTTATGCGCCGATGACTTCGCCCGAGTCGATTATCGCGCCGCCGCCGGTGTTCACCAACGAATTGGTCGACCTTTATGTCAACGCCGCAGAGACTCAAACAGGTCGTTTCTTGTTGGGCGTCGGCGTCAACAGCGACGCGGGCGTAACGGGACAAATCATGCTCGACGAGCAGAACTTCGACTGGCGTAACCCGCCGAAAAGCTGGAATGACGTCTGGAATGGCAGTGCCTGGCGTGGTGGTGGACAACGACTGAGGCTCGAAGCCGCACCCGGAACACAAGTGCAACGCTACTTGGCGAGTTGGTCGGACCCTTACTTTATGGACACACCGGTCAGCTTGGGCCTGAGTGGTTCGTACTTCACACGACGGTATCGCGACTGGGACGAAGAGCGGCTCGGCGGACGCGTTTCGCTGGGTTATCAATGGACCGCGAGCGACGTTTCGGCCCGGCTGTCGTACCGAGGCGAAAGCGTGGAGATTCTCCGTGCCAGCAACCCCGCGCAGCCCGACATCGCCGAAGCTCTCGGCGAAAACTCGCTGCACGGCTTGCGGCTCACGCTCACCAACGACACGCGAGACAACGCGTTTTTGCCGACCAGCGGACACTATATGGAGTTCTATGGCGAAGGTGTGACTGGCAGCTTTAGCTATCCGCGTGGTGGAGCCGAATATCGCCGCTACTTCTTGCTCCGCGAACGAGCCGACCATAGCGGTCGTCATGTGGTAAGTGCATCGACGAATGTTGAAGTAACCGGTTCGAACACGCCAATTTACGACCGGCTGTATGCCGGTGGATTTTCGACGATGCGAGGATTCGACTTCCGCGGTGCGTCGCCAGTGAGCCAGGGTGTGCAAGTCGGTGGCGACTTCTTGTGGCTCAACTCAGTTGAATATATGTTTCCGATTACCGCCGACGACATGCTCAACGGTGTCGTTTTCTGTGACTTCGGTACTGTCGAGCCGACAGTCCAAATCGAAGATTTTCGCGTCGCTCCGGGTTTTGGTCTTCGGGTCACTGTGCCAGCTATGGGGCCGGCCCCCATCGCGCTCGACTTTGCCTTCCCCGTCGTCAAGGCCGATTTCGACGACACCCAGGTGTTTAGCTTCAGCGTGGGATTCTTGCGATGACGTGCGCGAGGTCGCCGCGAGAATGTCGCAATATTCTCTTTTTGCTGATTCTTCGCGTGGTAACGACCGATGCATAGCGATAGGACGACGCTTTGTTGTCGACATCTCGATACGGCAGGGATTGGCCATGATTGTTGAAAGCACTCGGTTTGGCACGCTCGGCATTCGCGACGAAGAGGTCTTGTTGTTTGAGCAGGGACTCATCGGAATGGAATCGTGCCGACGCTGGGTGCTGCTGGCGGATGCCAATAATTCGGCTCTCGCGTGGATGCAGAGCATCGACCGAGCCGACATCGCCCTCGCGGTCGTCAGCCCTCGGCGGTACGTGTCCGACTATCAGGTACGCGTGAACAGCCGCGATTTGCTTCCGCTGGCGCTCGATTCGCTCAAAGACGCCCAGGTTCTGGTGGTGCTGAACAAGCATGGCCAGGAACTAACGCTGAATCTGAAAGCACCGCTGGTCGTCAACCTCGAGAATCGTCGCGGTCGTCAGTTGATCGCGAAAAACGATCACGACCTGCAATACACGCTCGGCACGACATTGCCGCTCCGCCGTTCAGCGTAATGTGAACGCGTAGTGTAAGAGGGGTCGGGATTCACGTTCGGTGGCAGCGTTTGCAGGAATTCCTGGCCCGATAGCCGACAAAGACTCTCGCTTCCCTCGGCTCTGACCCCCTTGTTGGTCGCTACAACCCCAACTTTGGGGGTGAATTAAAAATTTAGCTGTGGTCGGGCCGATGGTGTTGCTACAGGCCAGTGGAGTTTTCTGTTGGCAAACGCAATCAAACACCCCCCCAACGCAAGAGTCGCCGCTGCGATTCTCGCCACCCCTCGACCGCCGTCGACGCCATTGCTTTTGCCGCAATCGCGTGTCGACAAGGAGCCGCCCCCATGCTGGTACTATCACGACAGCGCGACGAGAGCATCATTATCGGCGATAATGTCGTGGTGACGGTGGTCGACGTTCGCGGCGACAAGGTTCGCCTCGGTATCGATGCCCCCATCGAAATTTCGGTGCATCGTCGCGAAGTCTACGAAGCCATCCAGCGCGAAAACCGGCAAGCTGCGAAGATGAAACCCGAAGACACCTCGGGTCTGCCGAACAAGTAGCCAATACCGAGCGATTCGCTCCGCAAGACTTCTGGTAGCCCCGATCGATTTTGATTGGGGCTATTTGCGTTTCAAGGGCGGTCAGCTTTCAGCGGTCAACTTTCAGCAAGAACGCCGACGTCAGCCGCGAAACGGCACTGTTTGGCTGACCGCTGCCCGCCGACCGCTGAAAGCCGACCGTTCCATCTCAGCAGGTGGAGCCCGCCTCGTTTGTAACGATCGTGTCGTTTGTAACAACAGGGCAAGCGGGCGATTGGCGAAATCTGGGTTAGCGAGTGAAGCCTGTACCAGCACCTGACGATACGTTCCCTTAGACGATTTTCTGTCGACTCGGGCGCTCGCTCCCCCAGCAAGCACCAAGGACGATTGGAATGGAATCGTTGATGCGGACCCAACCGCGAAACGACGCTTGGCAATATCCCCTGCCGGCGGAATTTTCGCACCGGCCAACTTGGCAGTGTTTGTTGGTGAAGCCATCGAAGATCGTCATCGTAGTTAGGACATCACATATTCGATGGGGCGAGAGCTGTTTCTCGCTTCACCCACACGTACTGCCATTCGCTGCTAGGTTTCCCTTTCCCCACCTCGCTCGCCAATTGCAGATCAACCAAAGTTTAGAGGGGTTTTACGATGACACGTATCAATACCAACGTCAGTTCGCTCGTCGGTCGGAACAACCTGACCCGTGCGAACGCTAGCCTGTCGCAGTCGCTGACGCGTCTGTCGACTGGTTTGCGAATCAACACGGGTAAAGACGACCCGGCTGGTTTGATCGCCAGCGAGAACTTGCGGAGCGACATTTCGGCTATTCGCAAGTCGATCAGCAACACCGACCGGGCGAACCAGGTGATCGCGACCGCCGACAGCGCTTTGGGCCAGGTGAGCAGCCTGCTGAACGACATTCGTGGTCTGGTGACCGAATCGGCTAACGCCGGAGCGCTCTCCGACGAGCAGCTCGCTGCTAACCAATTGCAAGTCGACTCGTCGCTCGAAGCACTTAACCGAATTGCTCAAACGACCACCTTCCAAGGTCGCCGTTTGCTCGATGGATCGCTCGACTTCACGACCACTGCCGGTACGAACTTCGCCAACGTTTCGAACCTGAACATCGATCAAGCTAACCTCGGCGCAACCGGATCGGTGAGTGTCGACGTCAACGTCACCACTGCCGCCACCCGGGCCACCGTTGACATTGCCAGCATTCCCGCCGGTGCCGTGACTGCGACTGCGTCGACTGGCAACCTGGGCATCACCGTTCAAACGTCGGCTGCTGTGGCATCGTCGGGCCAAATCGACTTCTCGATTGCCGCGACAACCGCGACTGGCGCGAGTAGCTTTGCATTGACCAACGGTGGATTCGATCTCGCCGCCGGTTCCGCAGGTGCTGCTGGCAACAACGCCGGCGTTACTGTTAACATCGTCGACGCTGTCGTCGGTGCTGGTACAGCCGTCGTCACGGGTGGTAATACGATCACCGTCACGCTCGACATTACGAACGACGCAGCGAACTCGACAATTCAAGATGTCGTCGACGCGATCAACACCGAAGGCACATTTGCCGCAAGCAACGTGACCGGTGCAGCGGGTGTCGCCGTCGATGCAGAAACGTCGGGTGCGATCGCCTTAACCGGTGGCGAAGATGCTTCGACCGAGTCGATTACGGTTACCGGAGCTGCCGCAGGCATTTCGGGCAACGTTGACATTGAAATTATCGAAGCGACCGGTCAGGGTGCAACGCCACTCGTGGGCGGTGACGCGACAAACGGTTACACGATCACCATCGACGACTCGATCGGCACCACTATCGCTGCGATTACTGCTGCGATCGATGGCCTCACTGAAGTCGGTGCGACGACAACGAGCACCCGCTCGTTCTTGGGCGCCAGCGACACGGTTCCGGCTGAACTGGTTCTCGCCAACGGTGCCGACGCTGTTACGTCGACCGAGACGATCGCCATCACGACCGTTGCCGGAAACACTGGTTTCAACATTACGCTAGCCGAAAACTCGTCGGCGACGGCTGGAACGCCAGTCGTCACGGGTGACGCGACTAGCGGGTACACTGTGACCGTGAACGACACCGGCAACACCACGATTGCTCAGATTGCCTCGGCAATCGCAGGCATCGCGGAAGTTGATACCGCCACTTACGCTGGTTCGGCCACCTACAACGGCACCAACGATACCGCACCAGCCACTTTGGCACTCACTGGTGGTGTCGCTGGCAGCTCCGGTGGTTTGACCGCCGCGGTGATCTTCGAACTCGCCGGTTCAAGCGGTTCGGAAGTGCTGAGCTTCGGTGTCGGAACTAGCATAGCCGACCTCGTGGCGGGTATCAACTTGGTGAGCGATGCCACCGGCGTTTCGGCCAGCATCAACGGCACCACGGCTACCACGCTCGACCTGACGTCGACCGGTTACGGCAGCGACGCGCTGGTCGACATCAAGGTCATCAGCGAAGGCACCGGCACCACCCCGGCTGGAACCTTCACCACCAACGTGGGCCAAGGCGAGCGGGCCACTGGAACCGACATCGTCGCTTCGGTCAACGGTGTGTCGGCCACCGGCAAGGGGAACAACTTGTCGATCAACACCGCCACACTCGACTTGAGCGCGTCTCTCACCGCCGGGTTCACTGGCACAGCTAGCTTCACCATCAACGGTGGCGGAGCCCTGTTCCAACTCGGTCCCGACGTGGTCAGCAACCAACAAGCTCGCCTTGGCGTCACCAGTGTCAACACGGCCCGCTTGGGTGGCACTTCGGGCAAGCTGTTCCAGCTTGGCACCGGTGGTTCGTTCGACCTCGCGACCGACGCCAACTCGGCCGCCAAGATTGTCAACGAAGCGATCGACCAAGTCACCTCGCTTCGTGGTCGTCTTGGTGCGTTCCAGCGTACAACTCTTGAGACGAACAAGAACGCTTTGAACGACACGCTGGCGAACCTGACCGAAGCCGAAAGCTCGATCCGCGACGCCGACTTCGCCGAAGAAACCGCGAACCTCACCCGTTCGCAGATTCTGGTTCAGTCGGGTACACGAGTTTTGGCGATCGCCAACCAGAACCCACAGAACGTGCTCGCCCTGTTGGGTTAAGCTCGCGGAACTGAAACTTAAAAACTACACCGGTTCGCTCTTTTGGGGGCGAACCGGTTTTTTTGTTGGGCTAGCCGAATGGATTGTCGTTGGTCTCGCCGCCGAATGGATTGCCATCGACGTCATGAGGCTTGGCGTCGTGATCATGAGAGTGGTCGTCGTGGCCGTCGTGGTGCTCGTGTTCAGCATGCTCGTCTTCGGCCTCGACGTCATGCGGCGACTCAATGGCATGCTTTGCCGCCCGCAGCGCCTTCAGCACACCGGCGACTTCTTCGTGTACCGCCTGGGTCGCGTTGACGACCAGCAACTCCGCGCCGATTTGCTTGATCGACTGCATACCGCCGTTTGGCTCCCACACTTCCGGACTCGTCGTTTGCAAGGCGTTGATGATCTCGTCGACGTTGTAGCTATTGGTCAAGTCTTGCACGGGATAGATCGCCGTGCGAGGTATTGCACACGCTATGTCGTTGCTGGTGATTAGTAAAACCTCGTCGTCGATGACGTACCCCAAGTCCAATCGATTGAGCGTAAACCTAAGAGCCGCACCCAAGCTCACGTAGCGTAGATTGACAGTGACAGGCTCTTTGGTTGCCATCCCTAATTCGTCCAATGCGCGAAGGTCGAGTTGGATCTCAATCTCATATTCGTCGCGCAGAAACGCGACGACTTCCTCCAGCGGAGTTTCGACGAATTCGATTCCCACGTCGTTCAAAGGCTCGCGAAGCACTCGCTCGATTTTCTGAGCGGCTCCTTCGTTGTCGTCGGCCCAAAAACGTTTTGTCGCGACGGGCTGATCAGCCGGTGGCTCCGCCAGTGCGAGTGTCGGAAGTACAAGCAATCCCGCAAACAAGCATTTACGCATCGTTCCAATCTCCCAGTGAATGCACAGAAAAGGCGACGCAAGTGTGTCGCCGTCGATTCTACTGGGTTGTTCGCCCGAACGCGCGGCAGTTATTCGCGCGGGCCGGTTTTCTATGCCGTCGCGAGCAAGTCGTTGTCGTCGACGAGTCGAATTAGCCGCCCGCCGCTTTCGTACCAGCCCATCCGCGTGAAACGGCACCAACTCAGGTCGACTTCCACCGATAGCGAAGCCCCATCGCTCGGGTGAAACGTCACGATACCACGGCGATAGGGTATCGGACTGTCGTGAAAGAACCCGATGCCGCTTTCCGAGAGGTCTTTACCGACAACGACCAGGCGAATCGCCAAGGCGGCGGGCACCTCTCGCTCCAGCGGGCGTAGCTCCAGCAGCACCGGCAACGGCCACCGGCTTACCGTGCGGTGTTCGACCGACAGCAAACGGCGGTTCTTTCGCAAAATGCGTTCGACCCGGGCACGTAGGTTGGGCTGTTGGCCATCGAAACCGACAAGCGTCGACGGCGGGACCAGTTCCATCGGCAATGCCGAATCGAGTGTGAGCGCGGCACCCATCGATTGAATCCCCATCGGTTTGGCGTACGAAAAGACCGAGTGGTTGAAGTCGGTCCGATAGCGGTAACCGGGGCCACCTGAGTTCGGCAGCCAGCTTGAAAAGTTCAGAACACCACAAGTCTAACTCACCCAGTCCACGATGTAGCGGGCGGGGGCATCGAATTCAGTAGATTGATTTCGGCAAAGGCGGAAAAATCGACACCGATAGCCTGCCATCGCTAACAAACACGGTCGCCAACAAACAAACTTCAACAAGACTTATCGAAGCAAGTAGCAGGCGACAAACGCCATCAGCGCGACCGACACAAAAAACAACGCCACTCGGGCGATTTCACTCCACGAGTTTGTGCTTTCCACATAATACTGTGGCACAGGCGTTTGTCGGTGGGGAGCTCGACCAAAATTGCCCAAGCGAGGGGGCCAACTTTGGGTGCTAGGGGCCGAACCGTTTCGCGGCCCCTGCCCTCGCGTCTCGGCTTGCCGTGTCGCGATGGTGGCTGGCGTTTGCGTTTGGCAATGGTATCCAGGCAGCAGCCGCGCCTGGGCCGATGGCAAAGCCTCTGCGGAAATCTCGGCCGCTGGCCGCAGGGCTTCGGCAATCCGCCAACACGAGGGACATACTTCGAGGTGTCGCTCGACATCGGCATCATCGCGTGATCCGCGCGGAAAAGGTCCACTCGTGAGGACGGCGAATACGTGATCACAGTTCATGGATCATGCCCTACATTGAGTAGAAAAATGTCGCTGAAGCTCGTATCGATGGCAAATGGATAAGAGCCGCCTTCGCCGATCGCCGGTTCCCGCCGTGTAGAGCGGCTACGCCTCGAAAAGTCGCCGTACCCGCACTCTACAAGCTACCAACTCACTCCGGCGGGCGAAAGAGAGCTTTTACGAAATTTTCGCTTCGGAAAGGTGCAATTATTCACACGCCACCATCGGAAGCCTTGTTAGCCAAGCTGTTCGAGGGCCTCCAGCACCTGTGCGTCGTGGTCGTCGACTTTCACTCGCTTCCATAGCTTCGCCACCTTGCCACCGGCGTCGATTAGAAACGTCGACCGCTGGATGCCCATCGACTTCTTGCCATACATATTCTTTTCGCGCCAGGCGCCGTATTTTTCGGCCACCTTGTGGTCGACATCGCTGAGCAGCGGAAAATTGAGGTCGTACTTGTCGCGGAACTTTTCGTGGCTCGCGCGATCGTCGCAACTCACGCCCAAGACGACCGCGCCGCTCTTTTTGAGCTTGGCGTGGCTGTCACGAAAAGCACACGCCTGTTTCGTGCAGCCCGGCGTGTCGTCTTTGGGATAGAAATAGAGCACGACCGGCTTGCCAGCGAAATCGCTCAGTTTGACCTTGCTGCCATCGTCGGCCGGCAGCGTGAATGCCGGTGCTTTTTTGCCTTCTTCGATCCAGTCACCCATGTTGTATCTCGCTTTGGTGATGAGTTGTTGGCAGTTCGCGATATTGTAGCGCGTGAAAAGAAAACAACGAGTCGCTAATGAGTCTCCTGGTGTGCCCGCGTTAGCTACGCAAACTTGTCACACCCTACTTTTCGAGTACATCGACGAACGCCCTCTTGAGTGCGGCGAGCCCGGTCTCGGCTTTGTCGGAATCGATCACTACGTTCACGCGCATTTCGCTCGTGCTGATCATTTCGACGTTGATGCCCGCTGCGCTGAGCGCGCCGAACATGCGAATGCCAACGCCCGTGTGGCTGCGAATGCCGATGCCATTGACGGTCAGGATCGCAATGTCGGGCTTGGCGATCACTTGGCCACCAATCGACGTGCCGACTTGCAAGGCGACGCCAGTGGCCCGTTCGGCTTGTTCTTTTGGGACAGTGAAGCTGATGTTCGTGTGCTCGGCTTTGCCGACACTTTGGACGATGATGTCGACCAACAGGTGCTCGGCGGCGATTGCTTCGAACATGTCGGCCGAAACACCCGGGCGATCAGGAACATCAACAAGCGTAAGCAAAGCCTGTGTCGCATCGAGTTCGACGCTGTGGATGGTCAGATTCTCCATATTCTGCAGCCGCGCCACCACGTCGGCGGCGTTGGCGATCTCGACCTTTGCCGTCGGTTCGTCGCCAAAGCTGGCGCGTTCGCGCGGCGGCTTTTCGAGTTCAAATTCGCGATGGACCGCACGCAGCGCGGCGACACCTTGTTCGCGGGCGACGAGCACCGACACCTTAATGCGACTCGTCGTGATCGCGATAATATTGATGCGTTCGTCGGCCAGCGCGCGGAACATACGATCGGCGACACCCGTTTGGGTGGCCATGGCGAGTCCCACAATCGAGACTTTCGAAACATTCGCGTCGTGCGATATATCGCAGCCGCCAAACTCAACGGCCGCCGCTTCGACGGCTTTGATCGCCCGTCGCAAATCGGTTTCGAGCACCGTGAAACTGATGTCAGCCAACCCAGCCGCCCCCAGATTCTGAACGATCATGTCGACCGCCACATTCTGGGCAGCGAGCTTCGCGAAGATCGCCAAACTCGTGCCGGGGCGGTCGGGCACATTACGTATCGAAATACGGGCTTCGTTCCGAGTGAGGGCCGCACCACTGACCGGACGGTCGGCCGATTCGGTATCGGGTCCGATGATGGTGCCCGGTTCGTCGGTAAACACAGCACTGTTACGCACGTGAATCGGTACCCCAAACTTCTTGCCGAATTCAATGCTGCGGCTGTGCATCACACCCGCCCCCAGGCTGGCGAGCTCGAGCATCTCGTCGTGGCTCACCCGCGACATTTTACGCGCCGCCGGCACCAATCGGGGATCGGTCGTGAACACACCATCGACATCGGTGTAAATCTCACACGAATCGGCCCCCAACACAGCGGCCAACGCGACGGCCGTGGTGTCGCTGCCGCCACGGCCCAGCGTGGTGATGTTGAAATCGTCGTCGATGCCTTGGAAGCCAGCGGCAATCACGATGTTGCCATCGTTGAGCAGCCGCTGCATTCGCTCGGTCGAAATGGTCTGAATGCGAGCTTTGGTGTGCGAACTATCGGTCTTGATGCCGATCTGTCCACCGGTCAGGCTGACCGCCTTCGAACCAAGGTCATGAACCGCCATCGCCATCAGTGCCACCGAAACTTGCTCGCCCGTCGACAACAGCATATCCATCTCGCGTGCCGGTGGGTCGCCACCGTTTTGCCAGATCTCTTCGGCCAGCTTGACCAGGGTATCAGTCTGTTTGCCCATTGCGCTCACGACCATCACCACCTGGTGGCCGTCTTGCTGGGCACGGATAGCGCGACGAGCGGCAGCGCGAATCTTCTCGGGATCGGCGACGCTCGTGCCGCCAAATTTTTGGACAATAAGTGACATGAAATCTGATCTGTATGCCGTGTACGTAACCAATGTAGCCACCGTCGCCAGACGGTGGACGAAGTTGCAGCCGACACTCATCGCATCGCCCTACCACGCTCTTGGCGAGCGTAGCTACATTCCCAATCTAACTTGTCAGCTTCACAAACCAATCCATCGCCCGCCACCCTTCGTCAAACGCCAACGGCGACTCGCCGGCGGTCGTGTCGCCATATTCGCTGCTGCCGTCGGCGTCGATGCCGTGGCCAGCGAGCAGCACCGGCACATAGCCATGGGTGTGTTTCTTGGTGCGTAAAAATGTTGGGTGGTCGGGGCTCACCATAATCCGCCACTCGTTGTGCGACGCCAGTGCATCGGCGACCGGACCCACGATGTCGGCATCGATCCGCTCAATCGCCTCGACCTTCGCCTCGACCCGCCCCTCGTGCGACGCTTCGTCGGGAGCCTCAATATGCACGCAGACCAGATCGTAATCGTTCAGCGCGTCGATAGCATAGCGTCCCTTGGCGGCGTAGTCGGTATCGAGATAGCCCGTCGCACCTGGGACTTCGAGACAGTCCCAGCCCACGAGCTTCGCGATACCGCGCAACAAATCGACAGCCGTGATCATCGCGCCGCGTGGGCCGAACCGGTCGGCGAACGATTCGAGCTGAGGTGCTTCGCCCTGTCCCCACAGCCAAACGTGCGACGCCGTTCGCTTGCCTGAATCGACCCGCCCTTTGTTCGTCGGGTGCTCGGCCAACAGCCGCTGCGAATCGTTCATCAATTCGACCAGCACATCGCTCCCCGGTCCGCGTGGATACTCCTCCCCCACCGGCAGATCGGTCAGATCGTGGGGCGCACGCGTGCGGGTATCGCGCGTGAACGGAGCCGCCAGTTTTTCGCCTCGCCAAACGAGCAGATTGCGATAGCTCACGCCCGGGCGGAACTCGAGCGCCCGGGCATATTTGTCTTGACCGTCGACCCACTCCTGCATCGTGGCGAGCAACTCGGTCGCTTCGGGAGTCGTCACATGCCCCGCCGTGAAATCGACCATCGTCCCATCGGCGATATGCACGAGATTGCACCGCACGGCCCAATCGCCCGGTGCTAGCTTGATGTCCTGAGCCGCCGCCTCCATCGGAGCCCGCCCGGTGAAGTGGCGATGGGGGTCGTAACCCAATAGGCTCAGGTTACCGATCTCCGAACCGGCCGGAAGCGAGTGAGGCGTATGCAGCGCCCGCGCGACGACCCCCGCTGTCGCCAAGCGGTCAAGGTTCGGCGTCCTCGCAGCCTCGAGCGGCGTGCGTCCGTCGAGCGAAGCCTGAGGCTCATCAGCCGCCCCATCGGGGATTATCACCACATACTTCATAACTGAGTCGACCAGTCCGGCGGGAATTCGCGAAAGCACTCAAATATAAGGTTCGATGGGGGAATCGGGTAGGCTGTGTGGATCGGCGAAGGGGGGCTGGTGTTGGTGCAAAAGGCGGTGAAGTCGCTTGCGCAAGCCAAAAACTGGTTGCCTCTAGCGTCGTCGTCAGGCACAATGCACCTTTGCTCACCAACACTGTGTTGACACCGAGAAATCGAGGGTCGCCGCATGCATCGTTCTGACTTGCGAAACGTCTATCTCCAAGTGCTGTTGATTG
>JBGSWC010000411.1:0-2131 GCA_041752635.1 Pirellulales bacterium
GCTCGTGAAGTTGTAGGCAACACCCCAACAGCAGTCTGGCAACGGGCGACTCCATGTCGTTTGTCGTTACTAGGTTGGCGATTGGAATGATCATCGCGGAATCTATCAAGAGCAATTCAAAAATTTCTTTCTCGAATGCTAGCATGACAGCATCCGATCGCGACGTCGCGATATCGTCGTCGCGTTGCTCAATCAGCCGCGTCGGCGCGCTTTTCGCTCGACGCAACACGCCCAGTCGGTCACGCAATTGCTCGACTGGCAATCGCAGTTGCCGTGCGATACGCGAGACGATTTGTTGTTCGCGTACAAGTGTAGTCGAGCTGCTATCGCCGGCCGCGAGCGGAACTTGCGCGAGGGTCGAAAGCAATTCTTCGGTCGCGCGCGTGACGGCAAGTGTGTCGTCGAGCGAACCAATCATCCCTAGCACATGTTCAAGCTTGTGGTCGAGCGCATCGCGGGCGGTGCCGATTAGCTGGCGGAATCGATCGCCCCCTTCGCGGCGAATGTAGTCGCAGGGGTCGTCGCCGTCGGGGAGCGTCAGAATACGCAGGTCGATGTTGTTGGCGACAAACATGCTCAGCACTTCGTTGGTGCGACGCTGCCCTGCTTCGTCGCCGTCGAGTACCAGACAAATCCGCTCGGTGAAACGACGGATGAGTTTTAAATGCCCTTCGCCCAGTGCCGTGCCACAGCAGGCGACCGCCGCTTCGACTCCATGTTGATGGGCCATGATGACGTCGGTGTAGCCCTCCATGACGATCACCGGGTCGCTCGCCCCTACCGCCTCGCGGGCCACGTCGAGCGCGTAGAGCTGGTTGCTTTTGCTATAGAGCGGAGTCTCGGGCGAGTTGACATACTTGGCCGATCGATCGTCGGCGAACTGAGGCAAAATGCGACCGCCAAAAGCGATCGGCCGCGACTGGGTGTCGTTGATCGGAAAAATCACGCGGCCACGAAAGCGGTCGTAATAACCACCGCCACCGGTACGCTCGCCAGCCACGCCAACACGCTCCAGCAATTTGGGTGAGTAGCCTGCTTTCTCGGCACGCTTCACCAGCCAATCCCATTCGGGTGGGCTAAAACCAATTTGAAAACGCTTGATGCTCTCGTGGCTGATGCCCCTGCCGGCCAGGTAATTTCGCGCCGGTTCGGCAGCCGGATCATGAGCCAGGCATTTGGCGAATTGCTCGGCCGCCCACTTGAGCGCGGCAAGTTGTGTGCGTTTATCACCGAGCCCACCCGGCTTGGCCGCGGGGGTGGCGCGTAGTTCGATGCCGGCCCGCTCGGCGAGCAGTTCGAGGGTCTCGCGAAACTCGAGCCGCTCGTGCTTCATGACAAAGCTAAAGATGTCGCCCCCCACGTCACAGACCCAGCATTTCCAGCTTTGCCGCTCGGGATTCACCTGCAGGCTGGGCCGCGAGTCGTCGTGCCAGGGGCACGTCGCGACATACAACCGACCCCGCCGCTGCAACGGCAAGTAGTCGCTCACGAGGTCGACAATGTCGATCGCCTGGCGAACTTGTTCCTTGGCGTCGAAGTTGGGCTGGGTTTCCATGACTCCATTTTACCGCACCGCATGAAACAACAAGTGGGGACATGCCCGCAACTCTCCCTACTCCAAACTCACTGCTGTTCTCACGCCGCGTCGAGGTGCATTGTCACAATCTCTCGCGACCAATGAGGTTCGTGGACCGGCCAACAACGAATCGTCGCGGTGGCGAATTCTTCGACGGTCGTCTCGCCGCAAATGGGTTCCCCGCGCAGGTGACACTGTTGCCAGTGATCCGACTCGCTGGCGATCATCTGGTTTGGTACACCCGGCACATTGGCCCGACGCCAGGTGACCGACTCTTGATCGATCACGGTCACCACAATCGGGTTGCGCAAATCGAGCAGCCGCCGGGCGATCAGTTCGTGGCTGGCGGTCGGAAACGCCCCCTTGAGCTCGAACAAATCCCAGTCACAGGCGACCCCCACCTTGCGAAAAGGCCTGAGCGGAAGCAGCAGCCTCGACGCTAGCCCATTGGCCACCTGTTCGCGGCTCCCCGGTCGCACGTCGGCCAGCGGCACACCGAGCCGCTCGTGCTTCATGACAAAGCTAAAGATGTCGCCCCCCACGTCACAGACCCAG
>JBGSWC010000412.1:0-16490 GCA_041752635.1 Pirellulales bacterium
CAGCTCGAGGGTCGCGGCTTCGCTGGAGGCGGGTGTGCCTCCCAGATCGGCAAACTCGAAGGGTTTGATTCCGGCTGGCAACTCAACGTCGCGGTCGATCGAAGCGAGTGCTTCCTGGGCATGGTTCAGCAACAGTTCGACGTCGCTCGGGGCGATCTCGCTGTCGTCGAGCGCGGGACTTTCGGGGCGCTCGATGGTGGCCGTGCTAGCACCGGCTTTCGCTGGCGAAACCGTCGGCGTGGGCGACTGGGCTGGTTGTTCGCCACTGAGCTGTTTGGCTTGTTCGAGCAGTTGCTCAATTTCTTCGTTGGTGCTTTGATTGTCGGCCATTGGATTCCTTCCCGGCAGAGCGTTTTTCGATTTGCGAGAGCCACGCGGGGCCTTATGGCCAAGGCTCACGATTGGTTTGCGATGGATAACTTAGTTCGAGAAGCCTGGGTGCTAGCGTTCGACAAAATTAAACTTGCTGAATACCACTTCGCGGACCAGAGGTCGCCCGAGCGCGCGATTGGTTTTCTCCAAAAGCTGCCGTTTTATCAACCCCAGACCTTCGCCGCGGAGGTCGGTCGCCTCGGCGCCTTGCAAGGTCATGATGACCTGCTCGCGGATCCGAATTTCATGTTTACCAAATTGCGTTTCGAAGTTGGGTTGCTGTTCCAACTCGATAACTCCGAAGACTTCGAAGTCGACAATCATGGTCGTATCTTTTTCGGGATTGTAACGAGTCACGTTGAACAGGCCGAGGCGAACTTCGACAGTCGAAATGTCGTCGCCAACTTGACCCTCGGCAACCGCCTCTTCATCGGTGGCGAATTCGTTGGTGCCTGCGGCGGCCAGTTTGCGTGCGGTCTCTTCGATGTCTCGTGCCGAGGGCAACAACATGGCAGCCGCAACAACTTCGACGATGACAATGACACCGACAAAAGCCAGCACTTTAATCAGGCTCAACCAGCCGCGACGCGGGGCGGGTTGCTCTTCGATTGGTTTTTCGTCGGCCATAGCTCGGTTGTTCGATTTGGGTCGCGGGGCGTTGACAGATCAAATGTAGCCTACGTTCTGAGCCGAACGCGCTAGCGTCGGGTGCTGAAATGCAAAACCCGCGGCTAGCGCCGGCGGCTCAATTCTGATCTAAGGCACCACAACCCGTTCGTCCCACATAAGTATTTCAACCCGCGCATTTCGCTTGCGATCTTCGACGGTATCGCCACCGTCGAGCGGTTCAAACGCTCCCGCCGACCCCAGCCGAATTCGCTCGGGCTCGATTCCTTGCGATATCAAATACTGCATCACCGCATAACAACGATCGAAGGCGAGCCCCCAATGGTCTCGGTGCGTATTCAAATCGACTGGCTTGCGCGAGGTGTGGCCGCGGACTTCGAGTTTTTGTGGCTTGCCGGCCAGTTGCCGGGCGATTTCGTTAAGGTTGGCCTTGGCTCGATCGTCGAGCTCGGCACTATCTTCGCCAAAGTTAACAACACCGCCGGTCGTGCTATTTCGGCCGGGGCGGATTTGCTGTACGCGAGTGTTTTCGCCGGTGACAGCTTGCACGTCGCTGCCGCCGCGCATCAGGTCTTTGCGACGCGCACGGGCTTGAATCGCGATTTGGGGCAGGGCGGTGGTTCCGGTTGTCGACTCGCCAGGCACAATCGATTGCGTCGAAGAGTCGTGACCGAATTGCCGCCGCATCGACTCCAGCATCGCCGCAAAGCGTTCTTCTTCTTTGATTTCGCTCATCGAGACGAGCATGATAAAGAACGTCAGCAACAGCGACATCATGTCGCCGAAGGTGACAACCCACTCGGGTATGCCGGGTTCTGGTTCAGGTTCGAGAGCCATTGCTTATGCCGCCTCTTCGCCCGCGCGTTGTTTCGGCGGTACGAATGTATTAAGTTTTTGCTGGATGACGCGAGGATTCTCGCCGGCCTGGATGGCCATCACGCCGCGGACGACGATCTCCATTGTCAGCAGTTCTTGTTTGTTGGTGTAACCGAGTTTCTCGGCGAACGGCAAGAAGAAAACATTCGAAGCAATAGCTCCGTAAAGTGTCGTCAGCAGCGCGACCGCCATGCCTGCCCCGATTTTCGACGGGTCGCTCATATCTCCGAGCATGATGACGAGCCCCATCAAAGTGCCGATCATGCCAAACGCCGGTGCGAATCTTCCCATACAATCAAAAAGCGCCGTGCCATCGCGATGCCGCGTTGCGACGGCATCGAGCTCGGTACGCAAAATGTCTTCCATGACTTCAGGCCTTGTGCCGTCGACTGCCATCTGAATTCCAAGCACGATGAAGGGATTCTCGATATCGCCCACTTTGCTTTCGAGGGCCAGGAGTCCGTCCTTGCGAGCCACTTCGGCCAAGCTAACAAGTTGAGTGATAATGTCGCGAGTCGAGTCGACTTTCCAGAAGAAGACTTTCATCGCAACGCCGAACATGCCCAGAAAGTTAGGCAGCGGAAACGAAATGAGCGCAGCAGCGATGGCACCGCCAAAGACGACCATCACCGACGGCGCGTCGAAGAACGCAGCGAACGAACCGCCGCCGATAATAATCGATACGCCGATCAGAGCGAGTGCAGCGATTACGCCGGCAGCCGATGCTATATCCATGTCGCGGCTAATGGGCTGAAGTGAGAGGAGGAATCAGAACTTTATGTTGTTGGTATTCGACGGCCCGCCTGACGACTTCGTCGGGTGTTTCGCAGACAACGACGCGATCGCCAGTGGTCAGTGCGACATAAGTATCGGGACGCGACTCGATGTACTTAATCAGGTCGGCATTGAGGACAAATGCCTCGCCGCCGAGGCGCGTAAGTTTGATCATGGTCGAGGTCTCGAAGGCCTTAATTTGCCAATTTTGGGCGGCGATTGTTGCAAGGTTAGCTCATTGATGCTGTTGGTTGTATGAAGATCGTTGGGTCAACGTTTTATTCCGAGAACTGCTCGTGATGATTAAGCCGATCTTAACGTCGCAGCGCCAGCAACTCGTCGAGCAGTTCTTGTGCGGCCGAGATGACGCGCGAACCACCACGATATTGCGTCGATGCGAGGATTAGTTCGATCAGATTTTGTCCGATGTCGGTATTCGAGAGTTCAACCGCACCGGTCGTGACCGAACCAATGCCTTCTTGTCCGGGAGTACCGAACGAAGGTTCACCGGAGTTGACTCCTGAGGTGAACAGGCTGTCTCCGACTTGTTGTAACCCCCCGTTATTCGCAAAGCGGGCCATCACGACTTGCCCCAGCGTTCGCTGAGTACCGTTACTAAACTGGCCTTGTATCAGTCCGTTATCGGTGATCGTGAAGTCGGTGAGCACACCGGGCGGAAAACCATCTTGCACGGTCATGTTCAAGCTACTGAACGGTTCGTTCTGGTCGTTCCGCTGGTCGAGTGCCTTGACTCTCGAAAAGTCAAGTTCGATTTCGAGCGGCGAGAGCGAAGCGGTCATGTTGCGATCAATGCTGACCCGCGCCACGGCCGTGCTTCCCGAATCGAGATCACCCTGGCTGTCGAACACCAACAGGCCATCGCCAATCACGGTCGAAACTCCGCTGTTCGGTTCGTTGCCCGAGCTGGTTGCATACCAGCGATAAGTGGTCGAGTTGCCGGGATCGGTCGAAGTCTCGCGGACGGTCGTCACGCGCACATTGAGCGGCGAGCCGAGGCTGTCGTACACCAAAAACTCGGTCGAAGTACCGGGTCCGTCGGCCGCCTGAGTGCGAGAAAAAGGGAGCGAAAGAGGCGCGCTAAGCGTTGAGCCAGTCGGCTGGAACCGGAAGGCAGTCAGCGGAATGTCAATGGCGTTTTCTTCGCCCAAGTTGCTAGTGATGCGAAGTTGTCCATTGACGATTTCGACGTTGCCGTTGGCGGGAAAAGGAAGCGTTGTGCCAGTCGTATCGATACCGAGCGCCTCACGCATGAAGGTGGTTAATTCGCCCACGGTCGTAGTCGAATCGATCGACAGCGTCTGTGTCGCCAAATCGACTCCGTTCTTTTCTCCCGCAAATGAGAGCACCCCATCCGAGGGAAACAGTGATGTATAGGTTTCGCCGTCGCGAAACAGCAGGTCTTGCAGATAGTTGCCGTTGTTTGCGGGAGGACCATCGAAGTTGAGTTCGGGCTGAGAGGCAATATCGGCGTCGGAACTTGAATCGACGTAGGTTCCGACATACCCCGTGCCGTGTGGTGTTGGCACTTCGTCGAGCAGTCGAAAATCAGAGCTGTTCCCGCTCACGTTGCGATAGAGTCGCATGACCGTGAAGCTCGCATCGGTAGGTGTACCGATGTTACTGAGATCGACATGAACGCGGCGTCCTTCGTCGGGAATTGAATTCGCCGTCACTCGCGCTGTGGGACGCGTTTCGATTCCCTCTGACGGATTAAAGTAAGTCACATAATAACTATACGTACCGGGATCGACAGTCGCTTCATCGAAGGCAGCGCCGGTAACGAGCGTTGCATCGTCGAGACTATCGGTAAAAGAAGTACCGGTGCCGGTCGTAGGCACACGGTAGAAAGTGTCTCCTCCCGCCTCAGTTCGGTAGAGTTCCCAAGAACTCCAGATACCACTGGGCGGAACCGGCATAGAAGTCAGTTCGATATCGGAGTTGCCAGCGGTACCGAGGCCGGTTGTGTTGATGGTAACTTCTGTGGTTGGAGCACTCTCAAGTCCATTTGCGTCGCGCCATACGACTCGATACGAGTAAGTGCCCTCTGGCAGGCTTCCGCCACCGACGGCGCTAGCCACCGGCGGCGATGGTGGCGGACTGACCGTGACGCTTGTCTCATTGAAGTTGGTGTCATCGGGTCGCTCGATGGCGTTATTACCGAGCACCGCCGACTCGACAATTTGAGGTGTGCCACCGACATCGGCGCCAGGATTCAAGACTCCGGCAAAGGTAGCCTCGTTGGTTTGCTGTGCAACACGCTCGGCACCGAGCGGAATCGTGATGGGCACACGTTGGGTGGTGACAAGTTCGAAGTCATCGTTGACGCCATAACCGAGTAGCTTCTGGCCCGTCGAGGTCACGATTTCGTTGTTGCTGTTAAGGTTAAATTGACCATTGCGTGTATAAAAGGTGCCACTTTGGTTGCCTTGAACGACGAAAAACCCATCGCCTTGGATCGCCAAATCGAGAGGATTCGAGCTGATCTCGATGGTTCCTTGTGTCCAATTCGGCGCGATCTCGGCGACCTTCACACCGAGACCGATCTGCCTTGGATTCGTGCCCCCTTGTGTCCCTTGGGGTGCAGATCCGATCGAGAGAGTTTGCAAAAACTGAGTCGCAAACATGACTTCCGATTCTTTGAATCCGACTGTATTGCTGTTGGCAACATTGTTGCCGACGACGTCAATGGTTGTCTCAGCGGCTTGTAAGCCGGTGAGTGCTGTCGTCATGGCCGATTGCAGACCCATGTTACTATTCTCCTTGAAAGACAGATGCGAACCGAGGTGGGTGGCTCCCCTCGTCGGCCCCCCTCGTCGGATTAATGATTTGTGAATTGTTAATTCGAAGGGGGTTCGATCTGTGCGATGTTGTTGAGGCTCACGGTAACCTTTCGCGACAGCGAAATGCGCTGACGTTCTTCGTTGAGTGGTTCGCCGGTGCGGGCGTCGTTAGCCAATGTGTCGACGAACGAAGTCTGGGCGCCGGTCGCAAGCGTGCCAACGAGCAACCGATCGCCGCTGCCGGTGTTATCGGTTCGGTAAACTCGTTTGGCACCGTCGGTCGTGGGCAGATTGCCGATGCGAACCGCGCCATCGAAGCCTTGCAACTTACTCGTGTCGACCAAGTATTCTGAACTAAACGTCGCACCGCCGGCGCCGGTCCAAACGACTTCGTAAGTGTAGTTGCCACTAGCAAGATCGCCCCCTTGCTCGGCAGCTCGAATGTCGCTTGGCAATGCAATGTCGAGCCGAGGCTGGCCGTTGTCGATTGTCACGCGGCGAACGTTGCCCGTAACCCTTTCACCCGTGTCAGTGAGAGCTTCGACGTTGGCGCCGATCAGGTTGGTTGCGCTCGCAATGTTTTGACCCAACAGCACCGATTCGAGCGTTTCGCTGAGACGATCCGTCGCGCCAACTTCTCGAATTTGGCTGATCTGCGCGAGCAGCTCGTTATTCTCGAGCGGATTGAGCGGATCCTGATTCTGAAGTTCGGCAATCATCAATTCAAGGAACACATCGAGATCGAGATCGTTCAGAGAGTTCTTGGCTCCAAACGGCTGTGAACTCGGGCTGTTGGCAGTGGCGGCGACCTGGCTCATAGTTTCGATTCTTTCTCAAGCGTCGGTGATTCAGTTAGGGCGTGCTCAAGCAATAGCGTTAAACCGACCGTCGCTGTTGGCTGTGATGGAACGACTGCTGACTTCATTCGCTTCTTCGCTTGGCGACGAAGATTGACGACCAACAGGGTGACGCGACTTTGCATGTCGCTGCTCGCTGGCCGATTCCCAATCGGGCGCGCCGTCGTGTTGACCGCCGCCTACGTCGACATTGAAGTGATCGATGCGAATCTGTTGCTCGGCCAACCTTTCGCGCAAGGCAGGAAGGTTGTCGAGCAGTATGGCGCGGGCCGCTGGATTTTCGGTTTCGAGCCGAGCCGATAATGCGCCTTTGCTGACCGAGAGTTCGATCCGCAAGGCACCAAGTTCCGGTGGGCTGAGCCGTAGCTTCACGACACCACCATTGTCTTGAGCCGATTGAAACGCTTTGCTCACACGACCAACGAAACGACTCGCTTCGGCAGTTGTGAGTCGTGGCGCTATCGACTCGCTTGTTTCAGCCGATTGACGCACAAAGCGCCCAGCGCGATCGGTGAGCGAGGATGTCGCGGATGTGTGTTGGTCTGGCTTGGTGGTGGACTCGCGCTGCTTGTCGCTTGCAGGCTCGGATCCTTCGTTCTCGGTTGAGATCGCGGCAACCATCCGGTCGTCTTCCACCTGCGGCTGCAATTCGACGATTGTCTGCGCTTCGACACTTACCGATTCTCGGTCTTGTTCAATTTGTCGGCTGTTGTCTACGGACGAAGCGAATTTGGCCGTTGACGTTGCCTCGTAAACTTCGCTGTCGTCCGGCGTTGCGGCGGATTGTAGTTCAATATCGTCGTTTGACAGTGGTGGCTGAACGTCACTAGGCTCACTTGGCTCTGTGATTGCATGGGAACCTTTGACGTCGCTATCGCGATTGCTATCGTCGGCGTCGACTACGATCGGCTCGACGCTGACAGGTTTGCCTTGCTCGACGACCAGAGACTCCTCATTAGCGATCACCTCATCGACTTCGGCCGAGGCGAACTCAACCCCGGAAATCACTTGGTCGCCAGCGGTCTGCGACTGTTCCATCACAATCGTCGAAGCACGCGCTTGTGTAATTCCTTCATCATCAACATCGGCGGCCACAATTAACTCTTCTTGGTCGACCTCGTTCGCGACGACGACAACAACGTTGGCAAAGCCGTCTTGGCCGTTGAACTGTTCGTCGTCGCGATCCGACGAACAGTTCGACTCCGGCGACACTCGAGACTGTTCCGAGTTATCGTCGATCTTGCTGCGACTATGCGTGCTCTGCTGAGCACGATCAAGTTCGTTGTGGAAGGGGCGATGATCGCTCGACGATGACGGCGCACGGTCGACGAGACCCTTCCGCTCTTGAGGTGCGATGGTTAGCAGTGGGTTGGAAACTTGTTCTGGCATGACTCAGATAGGATTTAAGAGTTGTCCGTTTCGCCGGATTTAATCATCTGCAAAGCCTTATCAATAATCGGCTTTTGTGGATGCCCTTCGAGCATCAGACTATGGATTTTGTAGAGCTGATCGAGATCACTTGGATCATTGAATTCTTCCAGTACTTTCTTCAGTTTGCTGCTTGTCATTTTGCCCATCAATAGAATCACGTCATTAACTCCTTCTGGCTCGCTCAAATGACGCAACAACAGATCTTGTGCCTTGTCGGCGCTCAAGAGTTCGAGGTCGCGAACGACCTTTTCAATGTTTTCTTTTGTCGACAACTCACCCTGCTGCTTCAACTGATTGCCAAGATCGCGAGCGAGCTTGTCGAACCGCTGAGTCGATTCACGAAGCTGTGTGAGCAGGTGTTGAAACTCTTGACGACCGCGCTCTAGAGATTCGTTCTTGACTTCAAAATTGCGTAGCATGACTTCTCGAAACCGCTCGACTTCGTCGAGCGAAGGCTCTTCGACGGGCACTGTGGAGGCAGTACTTTCCGTTTCGGCAGCAAGCTCGTCGATATCGACATCATGTAGCAGAGCCACAATGCGGAACATCTTGTCGTCTGTTAATGTGTTGTTCTGCCACAGGTAAAATACCAATAGACACGCGGAAATAACCGTGGCCGTTGAGAGGTATCCGATAAGTGCAAAGAGCAGTCGCATATCAACACTGAAACAATAGGCTGAAGTTGTGAGCTTTAACGGTTGAAGACGTTTGCGCGAGCAAAAGTTCCAGACGACAAATCATCGAGCTCGACTTGTTGCTTGCGATTCGCACGCTGGCGGTGTTCGCCTCGCCTCTTGTCGTCGATTCTTTCGAGCGATCGAACCGAACCATCGGCCGCCACGAGCGCCAAGCGACGCCGCTCGGTTTCTTCTTGAACCTTTTCGAGTTTCTCTTTGAGTCCGCCGACCTGGGAGCGAAGCACCAATTCATATCGCTGCACATCGAGCAACTTGTTGACGTCGAGGTCCGTTTGCTGTCCCACGATACGAAGGTGAGATTGTTGCTCCATCAATTCGCGTTGCAGCTCAGATATTTGTTGCCGCAGCACCTCTTCGGCATGGAGTGCTTCAGCAAGTTGTCGCTGGCGCTCGACGCGCGAATTGCGCCTCAGTTCAAGCAACGTCTGTAGTTCAAATGTGTAGGGTCGCATGGACTAAGTGCCTCGCTCGTTAGTGGCTGTCGCCGCTGTCGTGATTGGTAGTGTCGTTGCACTGAGGCGTGCCGAGACGAGCGTGGCTCCGATTGCCATGAGTTGCTGTTGCGTCTCGACAAAATCGGCCGGCTGATCGATGTCTTGACGCAGAAACCCATTGAAGCGGTCGCGATTCTCGATGGCGATGTCAAGAACTCGATCGGACCCTTTGCGGTAAGCACCAACGGCAACCAGATCTTCTTTTTCACGAAAGGCTGCCAGGCTAGCGCGGATGGCGTTGGCGGCTTGCATTTGTTCTTTCGGTGTGATGTCGTTCATCAAGCGGCTCAGACTGTCGAGCGGATCGATCGCCGGAAATTGACCGGCCTGGGCGAGCCTACGCGAAAGCCACAAGTGACCATCGAGCAAGCCACGCAGCGCATCGGCGATCGGTTCTTGTGGGTCATCTCCCTCGACTAGAACGGAGTAGAACGCAGTGATGCTTCCTTTGGTCGTACGACCGGCCCGTTCAACTAACTTTGGTAATTCAGCGAAGACGCTGGGGGGGAATCCGCGCGTCGCCGGTGGTTCGCCTGCTGCGAGTCCGACTTCGCGTTGGGCAAGCGCAAAGCGAGTGACGCTGTCGATGATCAGCAATACATCTTTGCCCTGGTCGCGAAAGAACTCGGCCACGCTGGTGGCCGTGTGGGCTGCCTGCACGCGCATGAGTGCTGGTTCGTTACTGGTAGCAACCACGATCACGCTGCGAGCGAGTCCACGTGGTCCCAGATCACGCTCGATGAAGTCGTTCAGTTCGCGGCCCCGCTCGCCTACGAGTCCAATGACAACCACATCGGCAGCCGTGTAGCGACTCATCATCCCCAGCAATACACTTTTGCCGACGCCCGGCCCAGCGAACACACCCATTCGCTGGCCGCGACCGCAGCGATTCATCCCGTCGATGGCGCGGACGCCCGTCGGAAGTGGCTCGGTGATTCGCGGTCGCTCGGTCGCTACCGGGGGCGAACGACGCAGTGGCGTTGCGCGCGTCAGCATTGGTCTTGGTCGACCGTCAATGAAATTTCCATGAGCGTCGATCACGCGGCCAAGTAGCTCGTCGCCAACTTTTAAACAACGCCGAGTCTTGGTGAGTCGCACTCTGTCGCCACGTCGCAGGCTCCCGATCTCCACAAGTGGGCAAACGATTGTGTGGCCACCGCGGAAGCCAATGACCTCGGCCGGTGTCGACGAACCATCGCGGCCGGCGATTGAAACGAGCGCCCCGAGCGGCACGGGAAAGTCGGCCACGGCCGCCGTCATGCCAGTGACTTCGGCCAAGCTTCCTGTTAAGCCAGTCGTGATCGCACTGCGAATTGTGAGTGTGAGGTCGTCCATGACAGAGGGGCGATGTCGACTACGCCGTTAGCTCCTCTTCGAGTCGGTTGAGCTGTGTTTCGAGCTGTTGATCGATCTCGCCAAACTTTGTTGTCGCCACGCACCCGCCGGGCGAGATCGACTCGTCGGCCACAACATGGATTCGAGCGATTGAGCCGAGCGATTCAGCGAGTTGCTTGACGTTCGCTTCAATGTCAGCGAAATCGTGTGTCGATAGGCGAATCGTCAATTCGGGTGAACCGGCTGCGAGGTCGAGCGCTTCGCGAACGAATTGCAGCGGGACTTGGGGGTCGTCGTGAATCTCGCGGCGGAGAATTCGCCCAGCCAACTGCTTCGCGACGGCAACTCCGGTTCGATGCCAATGGTCGAGCCACAGGCCGCGCGAATCGTTTAGTTGCTGAGCCACTTTTTCGAGTGCGGGGCGAAGCGTTCTCATTTTCGCTCCGACTTTTTCGTCGAGCAGCCTCTGGATCGCCTGTTCGGCCGCTTCGCGTCCCGCTTGCTCTGATCGTTGGCGAATCGCTGCGGCTTCGGCGTTGGCTTCTTGCACAATCTGAGCGGCCGCCGAGCGGACCTGCGCAAGATACGCGTCGGCTTCTCCTTCAAACGAACGCATGTCGAGCGACACACCACGCACCGTCGAAGCCGTCGGAGAGGCATGAGCCGAATCGCGTTTGATGATTGTCGCCAAAGTGATGTTACCGATTGAATTCAGTTGCTGTTTGCTGTTGTGATTTTGACTTGCTTCGCGCCAGGCCAATCGATTCGTGATTCGCTGGCGAGCCGTGTGGCGACCGCGACCATCTGTCGCTGCGCCTCGTCGATGTCGCGGAGGCTGACGCCCGATAGCGAGTGGACACGTCGCATCAGCTCACGCAAGTGGCTCGCTGGCAACCATTGTTGAATCTTGCGGTGCATCGCATCGTCGGCACCCGCTAGCGCCCGCACGACAACCGCCGGCCCGCACGCACGCATGACTTCGCCGAACGCTCGCGCATCGATCGTCGCTAAAGCCGCGAACGGGGGGAGTGTCGGTTCGGCTTTCGCAACGGACATGACGACCGCTGGTGGAGCCGTGCGGCGGAGACCATCCAGTTGGTGGCTCGCCGCTAATTTATTCGGTGGTGCTTTCGTTGGCCGCGATGTCGTCATTGCCGACGCTTGTTTCATCCGTGTCCGCAACGGAGCCAGCCATTCGGCACCCTGTCGACCGAGTGAAACGGTAACATGCTCGCGAGTTGTGGCCGAGGTATACTCGAGGATCGACGCAATCGACGATTGCCGATCGAGCCGACGACGCTGTGTCGCCTTGTGGTCGCGGAGCCAATCTTCAAGATCGGCTTCGACGAGTTGCAGACTGGCGGGGTCAACATCGCCAAGTTCGGCCAATCGGGCGAGTGCGTCGCACTGCAATTGTGAAGGCAATGCCGACAATACCGCGCCGGCCCGCTTCGCGGGGAGCAGTGAAAGGACCAGTGCCACGGTGGAGACTTGCTCGCGTTCCAGTCGCTCGGCCAGCGAAGGCAGGTCGCCTTCTTCGAGCCAATCGAACGGCGAGTCTTCGGCGGTCGCGTGATCCGATGGCGGTGTTTGGGGCGGCGTGTTGTCGGCTGCGAATGACAGGCTCAATTCAACTCCCGCGTGCGAAGGCTCTCGTCTGCGGTCACCACTCCGCAACTCGCTCAGCAGCGATTCGCGTTCGTCCTCTTCGATGGCACCGAGCTCGCGGATCGCATCGCGGAGCGCTCGGGCTTCTTCGCTGCTTAGCTGCGAAACGATAGCGGCCGCAGCATCGGCGTCGAGGCTGCGTACGAGAATGGCGGCTTTGCGAAGTGAGGCGTGATCCATCGTTCTCGGTCGAGTCGATTAACTAGTGGTTGTGACATGGAGCAAATCGTCGTGGCGTGCTAGCCAGCTTTACCAATCCAACTCTTGAGGATTGCCGCGGCCGAGTCGGGGTCTTCGCGAACGAGGTCGGCCAGGTCGTCCTTGAGCGAGCGATCCTTGCGAAGTTTGAGCTTCGGTCGATCGTGATCTTGTACTTCTTCGTCAGTCGCGTCGTTCCTGGCGTTTTTCGCCGTATCGACCGCTCCGGCAATTTCGAGCGTCGGCGAAGCTCCACCGCTGGAACCACCGTTCACCACCGAGCGCATGAGCAACAAGCTGAATCCGGCCAAACCGATCAGCGACAAGGTCGTCCAATAATTGCTAGCCCAGACCAACGCGTGGGAAGTGAGAGTCGGCGGTTCGAGGGGGGCGGGCGTGACGGAGTCGAATATCTCGACGTTGACCTGTTTATAGTCGTTTTCGCCAGCCTTGAGTTTTGGCAACAGCGGCTGCACCAAATTTTCGACCATCATTTGAATCGAAGATTCGACGCCGCGAAGTTCATTCTCGGTCGGTCGGCCGTCGGCATTGTCGGGATTGCGTTGCCGCCAAACCGTCTCGATATACCCGCGTGGAATTGCCACCGAGGCGAAGACTTCTGTCGGCTGGAAGCCTTGATACAACTCCGATTTGACGATTTCGCCGACCTTGTTGTCGGTTTTGTTCGTCGAGCGCTCAATCGTCGAACGATTCTCGCGGGCAAGTCGCTCGTCGGTCCCGGTTCGACTCGGACCGTTAGAGACCAGCCCCGGGCGACCACCTCCATCATTGGTGGTCGTGTTGTTGGTTTCCTTCTCTGAAAATTCGCTGATCGCTTTCGGCTCACCTGGGCTCACGTCGACGATCTTTCGCTCGACCAAATTCTCGAACTGGGCATTTACTTCGACACGAGTGCCGGCGATGAAATTCAGCACCCGCATGATCTCGTTCCGCTTGTCGCGCTCGAACTCGTCGCGGGCTTGCATGAACGGGTCATTAAAGATCGCTTCGCCGTCCGAACTTGACATGCCTCCACCACTCACGATCACATCGTCGGCCTTAAGGCTCGGATGCCAGCCGGCGACGAACGTCTTGAGGTTGCGAATCCGCGATTGATCGAGCGACTCGCCCGGCTTCGGCATCACGAACACATTAGCCGCCGCGCGGTCCTTGGTACGCAGACCGACTTTTTCTTCGATTTCGTACATCACGGTCGCATAATCGACCCAGTCGTAGAGACCGATGATGTGGCTCAATTGGCTTTCACGAGCGCTCTTCGTCCGTTGCATCCATTGCTGACGGCTTTCGAGCGGACCCGCCTGGGCAAGCGAGTCAGACATAATCGACGCAAAGTCGCGAGGCATCGCCCCGGCCGACGCAATGGCCGCGATGTACACGTCTTTCTTGCCACGAGGAACCCGGATACGGTTGCTTTCGACCTCGTAGTTGGCGAGTCCCGCTTCGGCAAGTGCTGCCTCCATGTGGTTGATCTCGCTCATTGCGAGTGGCTCACCTCCGAACAGGTATTCGTCGGGGCCACCATTTCCCTGCTGAAACAAGTACGCCAAGCTCACCAACACCACAGCGAGCATCAGCCCAGTTGTGATGCGGGCGCCGGCGGTCATCGACGCGAACAAGTCGCGAAGTTGTCCAGTTAGTTGATTGACAAAATCCATCCGTGGAACCTGTTGAGTTCTAAGTGCAAGCTTCGATCCATGAAGCGTTCGTGTGTCTATCTCTTAAGTTGACTAAATCCTGATGTCCTTAATCTCGCGGTAGACTTCCATCGCCTTGTTGCGCATCTGCATCGTCAGCCGAAATGCCATGTCGGCCTTCTGAACCGCGGTGAGTACCTCGGCAGGGTTGACGTCTTGGCCGGTGAACAGCGCCTCGACGGCCTTGTCGGCGTCGTGTTGCATCGTGTTAACCTGCTTGATCGAGTCGACCAGCAGGTTTTTGAAGCTGTCGTCGGTTGTATTGCCAGCCATTATTGCTGCTTGGCTCTTGGCGGCAGCTGCACTGGCAGCACTCGACGTAATCGATGTGATTGGTGTCATGGGGTTTGGCTCGCACTGACTCGCTGCGAATTCGTTTAGGCGACGATTCTCAGGCTCTGGGATCCCAAATCTTTGGTGATTTCGATGACGCCAATGTTCGCCTCGTAGGCTCGCGTTGCTTGCAGGGCATCGACGAACTCGGTTGTCATGTCGACATTCGGGTAGGCGACATAGCCATCGGCGTCGGCGTCGGGGTGGCCCGGCTCGTATTTGCGGAGCGGTTCGACGGTCGAGTGTTCGACGCTGGCGATGCGAACACCGTTGCCCCCCCCGCTGCTGCGGAGTGATGCGTCGGTTGCCATCGTAACGAAACGCGGTGTATAGGGCTCGGCTTCACCCAACTCGTTGCGCGTGGTCGACATGTTGGCGAGGTTCGACGAAATGGCATTGAGTCGCATTCGCTGAGCGACCAAACCACTCGTGCTAATGTCGAAAGAACTGAACATGACTCATTGCCTTTAGTTGTTTGGAGCAACGATGACTGTCGTCACCGCTTGTTAAACTCGTTCGCTGATCGCGACTTCCAATAAGCTGAATTGCGAAGTCATGATTCCGATCGCCATGTTGTGCATGCCTTGGTTCTTGGCAAGTTCTGTGACTTGTGTTTCGATGCTAACGTCACTGTTGTCGTGGTGCAGGATGGCAGTAAGGTTGTCGCCCACGCCTTTGAGCGCGTCGACGTTGCTCGCTGCTCCCGACATGCCGGCCGACGTTTTGTTGTCGCGGGCTTCGATTGCTTGCTTCAGTCGATCTTTGAACAAATCTGGCGAAAGGTCACGAGTCTTGTAGCCGGGCGTGTCGATATTCGCAATGTTACCTGCGAGCACACCGTGGCGTTGCTGCGCGAAGTTCACCACTTGTTCGAGTACGGGGATGGTTGAATTGTCGAATACACTGGGGAACATTTCGGACCTCGATCATGATAGGGTTGCAAAGCCCGTGCCACGCGCCAACGACACTTTCGTTCGTGGCAGCCTTGGGTTAGGTCACGCTATCTGTGCAGTTTTACCAGCTTCGCCGATTCGCCAGCGTTGTTTCCAAGCGAGTTGCTAGCGGCAATTGTTGCCGATAGCAGCGGCAATTCTAGCCGGCACGGGCCAGCACTTTTTCTCCGGGCGGCACTCCGAAGTCGCGTAGCTTGCCGCTCAATGTGCGGACGCCAATGCCGAGCGCCTCGGCCGTACGGGCACGGTGCCCGTCGTTGTTTTGAAGCGTTGCGAGAATCAACTCACGTTCCATTTCGGCTAGACTCATGCCGACGCGAAGCGTCGCGCTGGTTGTGTTTTGGGTTCGATGGCTGCCTGCGAGCCACGGACCGATCAGCTCAGAGGTAATCGAACTCTCACCAGCCAGCACACATGCACGCGTCACTAGGTTGTGTAGCTCGCGAACATTACCTGGCCACGAGTAATCGAGTAGCAACCCAGGAACGTCGACATCGAATGCTAGCTGTGGTCGGTCGAGCCGTCGTCGTACGTCGGCCAAAAAGTGCTCGGCCAGTTCGGCGACGTCATCGCCGCGCTCGCGTAGTGGTGGTACTTCGATCGGCAACACCGCCAATCGATAATAAAGGTCTTCGCGAAACCGCCCAGCGGCTACTTCACTCTGCAAATTACGATTTGTGGTCGCAAGCACACGAACATCGACGGCGATGGTCTCACTCGAACCGACGGCTTCAAATTTTCGTTCTTGCAGCACCCGCAGTAACTTTGCCTGTAGCTGCAAGTCGACCTCGGTCACTTCGTCGAGCAGCAGCGTCCCACCATGGGCCGCCTCGAAACGCCCCGTCCGATCACGATCGGCACCGGTGAACGCACCACGTCGATGCCCGAACAGTTCACTCTCGGTGAGTTGCTCCGACAATACGGGGCAATTGAGACTCACCATTGGTCCGTCACTACGACGGCTCAATTGGTGGAGCATTTGAGCGACCATTTCCTTGCCGGTGCCGCTCTCACCGCATATTAGCACTGTCTCGTCGGTCTGAGCGATTCGGGCGAGTTGCTCGCGAAGTCGTCGCATTGCATCGCTCGAACCAACCAGGGCAGGAGAGTTGCACTGTGGTGAAGAGCTCAGCGACGACCGCACACAGGCGCGGGCGACGCATTCTTCGAGTCGCGCGGCGTCAAACGGCTTTTCGAGATAGTCGAACGCCCCTAACCGCATTGCTTCGACGGCTGTGCCGACCGTTGCGTGGGCCGTAATCATCAAAATCTGCGGGGCAATCGATTGGCGCGTTAGCTCGCGAATCAATTCGAGCCCATTCATTCCCGGCATTTGCAGGTCGGTAATCACGACGTCG
>JBGSWC010000413.1:0-4110 GCA_041752635.1 Pirellulales bacterium
ATCGTCACCGGCAAGGCGGCCGAGCCGGTGTTGCCTAATTCGGCCAGCGTCGGATAGTCGAGCGACGTGTCAAGCCCGAGCGCCTCGAACATTAACTTGCGGTGGGCGACGCCGACTTGGTGACAGAATGTGCGGCCGATGTCGTCGCGCGTCCAGTCGGCTTCGCTGAGGAACTTCTCAAAGGTAAACGCGCCCGTTGCGACCCCCGCCCGCATCAGTTGTTCGCTGTCGGTATGCATCAATTCGACGAGTCCGTCGCTTTGGCAGAGGGCGTGGTGCGAAGTGTCACAACCGGCAGCGGCAGCGATGAGGCGGTTGCCGGTAGTGCCGAGACGCTCATGGCACAACACGGCCGCGACGCTCGCCGAGCCGATCGTCAGCGACGCGATGGCGTACTTCACATCGTCGCGCGTGACCGACTGGTCAGCGTTGAGTTGGGCGATGGTGTTCTCGACCAGCGTGCGGCCCAGTTCGCTGCCGACGACGATGCCGGCTTCGATTTGCCCCAGTTCGATCATGTTGGCGAGTTGCACAACGCCATTGAGAACTCCCAGGCAGGCGTTCGATAGATCGTAAATCACACACGTCTTGGGCAGCTCAAGCGAATGATGCACGCCGCAGGCCGTAGCCGGTTCGAGGAAATCGCGACAGACCGAGCCATGAATGAGGGCGCCGATTCTGTCGCGGGGAATGCCGCTCGCTTCGAGTGCCATCGCGGCGGAGCGCCGGCTGACATCGCCCGGATTGGTGCCGACGGGAAAAAACCGTCGCTCGGCGATGCCGGTCATCAGTTCGAGCCGACCTTCGGGCAGGCGCAACCGCTGGTAGAGGGGCGCGAGCTGCTGTTCGATCTCGGCTGTCGTGACCCGTTCGGTAGGGAGGCAGTAGCCGAAGGATTCAAGGATGACTTTGCTGTAACGCAACTTAGGAAGACTCGGGCTATTAGGAACTCGACAACTGGCCAAGCCTAGCAGACACAGCACCAAATTGTGAGTAGCAACAACATGGATTGTGTTTACCGACGGCGCTCAACTGGTTTGACTCACGGTCAATTCTGCGCCGCCGACTCGAAAGAACCGATTGATGACAACCGCGAAGAATGTGGCTCCAACAAATGCCCCAGTGACATCGGCGTACCAGTCATAAATGCTGCAATTGCGGCCCATTGGCGGCTGGAGGATTTCGTCGATCGCGCCATAGATTGCGAGCAAAATCACCAGCGCCACAAGTGCCGAAATGGCGAGTCGCCCCACAAACGCGGCCCACGCAGTTGCGACGATCATCGCCAGTCCACAGAATGCCGCCAAGTGGGCGACTTTGTCGAGGTAGCCGTGGTCAAGTCCGGGAAGCGTGCTCGGCCAATGAGTCGCAGCGAACAGTGCGAGCCAGTACAGTCCGGCTGCCCAAACGAGTGCAAAAGCCCATTGGCGGCGACGGCCAGCCTGCGGCTGCGGTTCAGTCATGCTGGCGGGGCTTTCCTCTGGGGCGCGAACGGAACGAATTTCGGGCAAAACGGTCATCGCTAGATAGTGTAAACTGCATCGGTAGTTTGTCGACAGTGTCGTCGACAGTGCCGGTGTTTACTCTTCAATCTTTACCCAATCACCAGTCTTACGATGGTTCTTCCGCTTGCGTTCAACGACGAAACCGCGATGCGGCGGGCCTTGCAGCTAGCAGCGGCCGCCGCCGAGATGGACGAAGTGCCGGTGGGGGCGGTAATTGTTCGCGACGGTGAGATCATTGCCGAGGCCTATAACCAACGCGAACAATTGGGCGACCCCACTGCCCACGCTGAAATGCTGGCGATAACGCAGGCGGCTGCCAGCGTGGGAGGCTGGCGGCTCAGTGGATGCACGCTGTACGTGACACTCGAACCTTGCCCCATGTGCGCAGGTGCCATCGTTCAAGCTCGAATTCCAAGAGTCGTCTACGGTGCGGCTGACCCCAAGGCGGGCGCAGCCGCTTCGCTGTTTCGCTTGCTCGATGACGAGCGACTCAATCATCGCTGTGAAGTCACCGGCGGTCTGCTTGCGGTCGAGTGCGGGTCGATTCTCAGCGAGTTCTTCCGTGGCCGCCGCCAAATGTAGCCACCGTCGCCAAGACGGTAGAGGTAGCGACGAAAACCCTCACCCCAGCCCTTCCCCCTTCGGGGGCGACAGCACGGCGGCATCCGCCAGCTTGGCGATGGCGGCTACTCCCTTGGTTACAGCCAACCATTGTTGTGATACCATTCGACCGTTTGTCGGTAGCGCTCGGCAAGCGGAGCCTTGCAGCGGAATCCGAGTTCTGTCGTTGCCTTGTCAGTCGCTGTGACCCAACCACCCGCCAATGCTTCGCGGAGCTTGTCTCGATTGATAATGCTCGGCGGACAGCCTAACCGACTGGCCGTTTCATTGATGATCGCGGCCGTGCCAAACACCCACGGGCGGACCCGAAGAGTGCGAATCGTTTTGCCCACGGCGACGGCGATCATGTGGCCGATCTCAGACAGTGATGTCGGCTGTGGATCGGCCAGGTGATAAACGCCCTGTCCACTGTCATCGGTGTCAAGTATCGAGCCGCGGCTGGCGACGAGCGAAATTCCGTGGGCGAGGTCATCGACATGAATTGCTGACACCGGGAGCCCCGACCGCGGCACGACTTGCCAGCCCGTCTTTCGGATTGTGCGGACTAACAGAAATCCATCGCGATCACCCCCGCCACAGACCATCGGTGGCCGGACGATGCTGATCGGCACTTCTCCCGCGAACTGACGGGCAGCGAGTTCGCCGGCGAGTTTGCTGCGACCATAGTGAGAAACTGGCTCACAACGATCGGCTTCGACGCGCGGTTGGTCGGCCGTGCCGGGTCCAGCCGCTGCGAGCGACGACAACAGCACGAGTCGCGGTGGATTGGGACATGCTGCGCACGACCTCGCCAAATTGGCGGTCCCAGTTTCGTTGACGGCAAACAACTCGCCAAGCGACCGGGCGCGGGTCTTACCCGCCGAATGCACGACCAGGTCGACACCTTTCAAGGCCTGGGCGAGCGACCGAACATCTGAGACATCTCCCACTGCTAATTCGACATTCTGGTCGCGAAGTCGACTTGTGTCGCTCGACGGACGCACTAATGCACGCACTGCTACGCCAACATCTTGCAGTTGCGCAACGATTGCGGGTCCGATAAATCCGCTGGCTCCGGTGACTAAGGCTCGCATGTTGAAGGATTCGTCGAGTGATTGGGCGTGGTCCGGGAGCGAGAGCGACGGTACACTCGCTCTTCATGTCAACATCCACCGTCATTGCCGTCACTACCCGCCGCGAGCAACGGCTCGCGCTCGAATTGCCCTGGCAAATCGAAGGCCGCGACCCGTTATGGGCTCCGCCGTTGCGTGGCGTGCAAAAGCAATTGATGGGTTTTGCTTCGCATCCGTTTTATAATCGGGCAAAGTCGCAGTGTTTCTTAGCGATTCGAGGCAAGAAACCGGTTGGGCGAATTGTGGCGATCGTTAACGACGTCCACAACGAATTTCACCGCGAGCAGCGTGGATTTGTAGGGTTTTTTAGCTGCATCGACGACCAAGACGTGGCTCAATCGTTGTTCGACGCGGCGGCCCAATGGCTCCGCGGGCGAGGCATGACGGCGATGCGAGGCCCAGCCAATCCGAGCATCAACTACGAATGGGGGCTGCTGGTCAAGGGATTCGAGACGCCTCCTTATTTCATGATGACCCACAATCCGCCCTACTACGAGCGACTTTGGCTAGGTGCCGGTTTCGCACAAGTGCAAGATCTATTTGCCTTCTGGGGGCATCGCGACATGCTCGCCACCGTGAGCGACAAACATCGCTTCGTCGACGAAAGTATCCGCGAACGCTTTGGCATCTCGCTCCGGCCGATGAGTCGCAAGACCTTTCGGCACGACGTCGAAATGTTTCTCGAAATCTACAACGATGCACTCGCCGGTACCTGGGGATTCGTGCCCCTTACGCGGGGAGAGATCAATCAACTGGCTGGTGAACTAAAACATCTGATTGTGCCCGAGTTGGCCATCGTCGCCGAACAAGAGGGCCGAGCGATTGGCGTTTGTTTTGGGTTGCTCGATTACAACGTGCCGATTCGTCAATGC
>JBGSWC010000414.1:0-1817 GCA_041752635.1 Pirellulales bacterium
CAATCCGAACTTATCGCCACCGACATCGACGCTTACCTCAAAGAGCATGAGCGGAAGGAATTGCTGCGGTTCTTGACCTGTGGCAGTGTCGACGATGGCAAGAGCACACTCATCGGGCGATTGCTCTACGACTCGAAGATGGTTTACGAAGACCAACTCGCGGCCCTCGAAGTCGACTCCAAAAAGTTCGGCACCACCGGGGGCGAAGTCGACCTTGCGCTCATGACCGATGGACTCAAAGCCGAGCGTGAGCAGGGCATCACCATCGACGTGGCCTATCGCTACTTTTCGACTGCCAAACGCAAGTTCATCATCGCCGACTGCCCGGGACACGAGCAGTATACCCGCAACATGGCGACCGGGGCGTCGACTTGCGATTTGGCGATTATCCTCATCGATGCCCGCCACGGGGTGATGACCCAAACCAAGCGGCATTCGTTTATCGTTTCGCTGTTGGGCATCAAGCATGTGCTCGTCGCCGTCAATAAGATGGACCTTGTGGACTATTCGCAAGAGAAGTTCGACGAAATCGTCCGCGATTACCGCGAGTTTGCAACGCGGCTCGATATGCCCGACCAGCACTTCATTCCAATCAGCGCGCTCAAGGGCGAAAACTTGCTCGCTCACAGCGAAAAGATGCCTTGGTACGAAGGTTCGACGCTGATGCATCATTTAGAGAACGTACATATTGCGTCGGATCGCAACCTCATTGATTTCCGCCTGCCAGTGCAATATGTGAATCGTCCGAACCTGAACTTCCGTGGCTTCTGTGGCACCGTCGCCAGTGGCCGCGTTCGCCAGGGGGACGACATCATGGTGCTGCCGTCGAAAAAGCGGAGCCGAGTGAAGTCGATCGTCACCTACGATGGCGATCTTGAAGAAGCCTTTGCGCCGTTGGCGGTCACCTTGACGTTCGAAGACGAGATCGATTGCAGCCGAGGCGACACCATTGTGCGACCCGACAACTTGCCGACGACGAGCGACAAGTTCGACGCGACAGTTGTGTGGATGGCCGACGACGAATTGCTACCCGGCAAAGAATACCTCATCAAGCACGGCACCAAAAGTGTGTCGGGGCGTGTGACTACGCTGAGGTATTTGATCGATGTCAATACATTACACCGCAGCCCTTCGGCCACGCTCGCGCTCAACGAAATTGGCCGCTGCCAGTTACAGCTCAATCAGCCCATTGCCTACGACGGTTATCGTCGAAATCGGTCGGGTGGTGGATTCATCATTATCGATCGGCTCACCAACGTAACGGTCGGCGCGGGGATGATTCTCGACCGTAAGAGCGCCGATGACGCTGATGTTTGGGAGCAAGAGGCGAGCGCGAGCCTCCAAGAACGGAAAAGCCCTGTCACGGCTAGCGAACGCTCGGCACGCTTCGGTCAACAGCCGGTCACGGTGCTGCTGACTGGACTTCCCGGCGCGGGCAAGACGCCGATCGCGGGGGCGATCGAGCGGATGCTCTTCGACCGCGGCCGCGCCGTCGCCGTACTCGATGGTCAAAGCATGAGGCGCGGGCTCTCTCGGGATCTGGGCTTTAGCGCCGAAGACCGCAGCGAGAACCTGCGCCGCGCGGCCGAAGTGGCGAAGCTGCTCAATGCGTCGGGACTCATCACAATTGCCGCGTTCGTCGCCCCTCACGAAGAAGTCCGCCAGAAAGCGGCGGAAGTCGTCGGCAGCGAGCGATTTTTGGTGGCCCACTGTTCGGCACCCGTCGAGTGGTGCCGGGAGCACGACGAACAGGGCGTGTACGCGAAAGCCGACAGCGGCGAAATCGCAAACTTCCCGGGTGTCTCGGCCGATTACGA
>JBGSWC010000415.1:0-2227 GCA_041752635.1 Pirellulales bacterium
GGTCGGCGTCGAGCGGATACTCGGGAACCTGCTGCAACCGGCTGTTCACCTTGAGCAGTGCTTCGTCCATGTTGATGCCCACGAGAAATTCGAGCGTGATGGTCCCCTTCGAGTCGGCGCTGTCGCTCGACATTTTAGTGACCCCTTCGACACCTTTAAGCTGTTCTTCTTGTTCGACGATGATCTCTTGTTCGATTTCCTGAGGACTCGCGCCGGGCCAGTCGGTTTCGATCGTGATCGTCGGCGTTTCGACTTCGGGCGTTAGTTGCATCGGAATGGAAAACAGCGCAATGCCACCAAACAGCACGACGAGCAGCACGCCGACGGCGACTTTCACCGGATTACTTACGAAGGCAGAGACTAGATTCATGGCGTTTGACTCTTGCGGTTATGTTCGCTCTTTTGATTTTGCGTAGGCTTCGTCGATCTGCTCGGCTGTGCGATTGCTGTCGATTCGCACTGGCTGGGGGCGTGGCTGGAGACGTTCGTTGCCGCGAATCACGACCGACTGCCCCTTCGCAACTTTGCCCGAAACCTGAATCCATGGTCCGCTCATCACCCCGAGCTGCACGGCAACAGGTGCGGCCATCGGTCCCTCGCTGCCCGGCGCGGCTTCGCCAACGACGTAGATTGTGGGGCTCGAACCACCAAACACCACGGCATCTTTGGGCACCATGAGGCCTGTCGTCTCGGCTCCGGTCGAGAGCATCGCCCGCGCATACATGCCCGCCTTCAGTATCGGAACTTCGTCAACAAACTGGTTTTCGACGCGGATTTTTACGGGAAAGGTGCGTGACCGCAAATCGGCCTGGGGCACGATAAAGGCCACTTTGCCTGGAATATCAGACCGATTCAGCGCCGGCACCTCGATGCGAACTTCATCGCCCAGGCGCACAAAGGGAATCGCTTGCTCGTTGACTTGTGCCACGATGTCGACCTGATCGATGGCGACCACTTCGGCGACCGGGTCACCCTGTTTCACCCACGCGCCCACCTCGGTATGTTCGGTCACCACGGAGCCCGAGAAGCGAGCGATAACGGTGTGTTTCTTGATTTGGTCGGCGAGCTTCTTGACCAGCGCTTCTTGCTGAACGACTGTCGCCGCCGCTTGTGCGATACGCTCTTGACGTGGTCCGGCACGCATAAGATCGTAGGCCGCGCGGGCTTCCGCCAGCATTTCTTGGGCCGACAGGTCGTCGGCAACCGACTGTTCGTACTCGTCTTCCGACAGCGTTCCGGTGACTTTCATCACCGACTCGTTGCGCCGCCTGCGCGATGCGGTGTATTTCGTATTCGCCTCGGCGGCGGCCATGCGTGCTCGGGCCTGTTCGATTTCTTCGGGGCGAGATCCGTTTTCAAGTTCCAAGAGCTGGGACTTACGAAAATCGAGTTCGGCCTGAGCAGCAGCCAAGTCTTGCTCGATTGTCTCGGTCAGAAGTTGTGCGAGTGCTTCCCCCTTTTCGACTCGCTCGCCTTCGCGCTTGTAAAACTCAATCACACGACCATCGACGGCGCTGCCGATTATCGCGTGCTGAAGTGGTTCGATGGTACCGACGAAAAACTGACCCTCCGTCACCGACCGCTCGACCACCGGAGCCGTGACGACAAGCGCCGAAGGGCGCTCGCCAGGAGGTTGTGCCCGGAGTGGCGAGTAAAGCGAAATCGCAACCAGCAGGCCAAACACGTAATGGGCGTTGTTCATGGGGATGCCACTGCTTCAGATAGACGTTCGGGAGTAAGGGGGCTTGAGAGCTGCTTGTCGCCACGCAAATTTTGACTCACGCGATCAAGCAGTTCTTTGAGCTGGGCAACTTCCGACGTGGTTAACCCTGCAACCGCCCGTTGCCGCGTGGCATGGCCGCAGGCGACGACCTTGCTCCAAACTCGCTCGGCCGCGGGCAGCGGGCGAATGACTTTCCGTCGTCCATCGTCTGGGCAAGGAGTTCGTTCGACCCAACCGTCTCGCTGCATCCGATCAAGGACACCGACGAGCGTCGGAGGTTCCACAGCCATGCGGGTGGCAAGTTCCGACTGAGTGAGTGGTCCGTCGAGTGCGAGATAGCCGAGCACCTGAGCCTGGCGAAAGGTCACTCCATAAGGCTGGAGTGCCTCTGTCAGCTCGCGAAAATAGGCCTGTTGGGCAATCGTCAGCCAGTAGCCGATGCTTTCGTGAAAGTCGTATTTAAGCATGAAACGAACCGCCCGTCGAGATAGTTAGCCTGCTAAC
>JBGSWC010000416.1:0-12962 GCA_041752635.1 Pirellulales bacterium
CCCCGCCCGCGACGGCATTCGCAATACACTGTTCCATGACGCGGATTTGCACCGTGCTCGTTTGGCTGCGTAGTAATAGGGGTTCGGCGGTCGCGGTCGAGTTGGCCGACTTGCCAGCAACATTCAAGTAAAAATTCTCGAGCGGATCCCGCGCTGGGTGACTGAGCGGAATGTTGAGCGCTTCGAAGTTGTGCCAGTCGTCTTCGATTTCAGGGCCTTCGACGGCGGTGAAGCCCAGCCGGCCCATGATCTCTTTCATCCGCTCGATGGTTTGCGTAATGGGGTGCAAACGCCCCAAATGCGGCCGGCGACCGGGCAGAGTGATGTCGAATGCCTCGCGCTGGGCGTCGGCCCCGCCCGCTTCGAGCCGCGCTTTGGCGTCGGCAAAGGCCGATTCGATGGCGGCTTTGGCATCGTTGAACTTTTTGCCGGCGGCAGGCTTGTCGGCTTTGTCGACACTGCCCATGCCCTTTTGGGCGCTTTTGAGTTTGCCCGACTTCGCGCCGAGAAACTCAACACGGGCCTCTTCGAGCGCGGCCGCGTCGGCAGCTCCCGAAAACGCCGACTGCGCGTCGCTCGCGAGTTGATCGAGTTGGCTAGTGAAATCGGCGAGTGCCATCGAGTGAAACTCTTAAAGTCTTGAGCCGACGGCGCTAGCCGCGGGTTACAATGCCGCGCGTTACATCGATTCACCCGACGCTAGCGCGTTCGGCTCAAGCCGCGTCGACGAACGGGCTACGCAGCGAGCGTGTCTTTCACCTTGGCGACCACGGCGTCGAAGGCGGGAATGTCGTTAACCGCCATTTCGGCCAGCGTCTTGCGATCAAGTTCGATGCCAGCTTTGTTGAGCCCGTTGATGAACTCGCTGTAGCGGAGGCCACGTTCGCGGACGGCGGCGTTAATGCGGATGATCCACAGCTTGCGGAATTCGCGAGCCCGCACCTTGCGGTCGCGGAACGAATAGGCACCGGCGCGGACGACAGTCTCCTTGACGCTTCGCAGCATATTGCCGCGACCGCCGCGATAGCCCTTGGCCGACTTAAAGAGCCGCTTCTTCTTCTTATTGCGGGCTTTTCCGATAGTGGTACGCATGAGAGGTTGTTTCCTCGGCGTTAGGCACAAGCCAGGCCCCGCTAGTTGGCGGCGTTGTTGCCCGTTGTGCTGGACTTAGGTGTTTAGCGAATGCTCCGGACGCTCACGCTCCCGGCTCGCCTTTTATTAGTAACTGTTTCCGCAGAGCGCCGCGCGGATTAGTTTGGCATGCGACTCGTCGAGCACCGTGGTGCCGCGAAGTTGGCGACGGCGCTTTTTGCTCATGCGGGCGGCCAAGTGGCTAGTGCCCGCTTTGCGGTGCTTCGCCTTGCCGGTGCCGGTAAGCCGGAACCGCTTTTTCGTGCCTTTGTGAGTCTTTTGCTTGGGCATAATTGCACCTTGGGCACTCCCGCAAGGGGAGCCTTGTTGTTATTTCGCTGTATTGGGTTATCTCAGGTTAGTGCTGCAAACCGCCTGAGAGCCCCGCATTGTAGCAGCGTTCCGGGGGGCGTAAAGGGGCGATTCTTAGCGAGTCTAGCGTTGAGAGTCGCGGTTCTAGAGGAATAATCGCGACTCTGTCGCAGCGGTCGGTGGGACTTTGAGCTCCCACTTATTAGGGGCGAATATCGAGATTTGGGCGGTGCCCCGAAGGTGGCCCGATAAGCAGGTGATGCAGATTTCAGTGCTAGTCCAGCCCAGCGGTAAGTAATCGCCCGTTGCGACGCGAGCGACGGTGCCACGATTGTTGCCGACGGGGCCTTCGTAATCGAGATAGTGCTTGCGATGGGAGTGCAGCCGAAGCGCTTCGATTCGCGATTCGGACATGGCTTGTGCGACCTTCAATCTTTCGGCCCACGCGATCGGCAGCACTTCGATGGCCCACGCCTCGCAAATGTCTCCTTGCTCCAACAGCAAGTCCCAGTGACTTGGGCGACCAAAAGTGGCGGGAACTTCGTGACGCAGTAGTGCATAGCGCGGCATGCACTTAATGTAGCCACCGTCGCCCGACGGTGGATGCCCCCTGCTGCGGGCGAATGCCTCTCGTCCACCGTCTGGCGATGGTAGCTAGATTTTCGCGTCTACTGACGGTCGCGGATATCGGCCGGCGTGTCGACGATCAGTTCCGCGAGCCCGTCGGCCTGTCGGCGGGCGAGGATTTTCGACGAACCAGCTTGACGGGCCACCAGGGGGATCGTTGCGTCGAGCGAAGTGCCGGGCGCGAGCTGCGCCGCGACCGGGAATGTCAGCTCGGTGCCGGCCTCGATTTGACGCGTTTGCCCTGTGAAAGCCGGTTGCATCCGCTGTAGGTCGACCTGGAACTGGGGCGGAACCAATATCTGGAGCGTGACATTCCGCTGGGTTTGATTCGTGCGATTGGTCACGCGGACGAACAATGTCGAAGGGTCGCCCACCCGCGAGCGAGCCCCTGGGTATTCGAGCGCAACCGGGACACCTCCATCGTTGGCCGCCGCCGGGCCGGGTGCAGGGCCACCTGTTCCGGGTCCACCCAGTGCGGGTCCACCGAGCGCGGGGCGGATTTCGGTGCAAGTCTCGGCTGTCTCGACGACATCGCCATTGGCTGTCACGCGAACTCGATGGCAAGCTCGCGCGGCCGGTTGCTCGCACCGGCTTTCAATCTCCACTGTACGACGACCGCCTGGTTCAATGGTTGGTACCTGCCAAGTCAATCCATCGGCCAGCCGAGGGAGGTCGTCGGAACTAGCCACGGGACGGAACGCATCGTCGGTTGTGACGGCAATCACCACGTTCTGGGCGGCAACATTGCTCGTGTTTTCTACGACGACTTTGATGTTTGCGTTTTCGCCTTGGTTCAGTTGCAACGGGCCATCCATCACGACGCGAAGCGTTGGCCGCGCCGCTGGGGCGGGTTCGATGACATCGATGCACCGACGCGCCGGCGGGACCAGGGAATCAGTTTCGAGTTTGACTGAGATACACTGACGGCCCGAACCGACGATGTCGAAGGTCAGCGTTGGTAAAGTTTCCGACTCGCCCGGGCCTAAATCGAACGGCTGCTCGATCTTGATGAACGGCTCGCCCGGCGCGGCAGCCGAGTGCTTGAGACCTGGATCGAACTCGACGATGACCTTGTTAATCCGTGCCGAGGCGTCGCCCCGGTTCGTGATGACGGCATCGAACTGCACGGTGCCATTTTTTTGGTAAGGTCCAAGCCCCACCGGCTCGACTGAAAGCTGCAAATCGGCCCGGCGGTCGTCGGTGGGAGTAGGTGTGCTGCCGCCTAGTCCGCCACCCACTCCGTCGCCAACACCACCACCTCCGCCACCAAGTGGCGGAAAATTGTCGCTGGGGCTTGGTTCGGTGAAAATCGGCGTCCCGCCGCTACGCGGCGGCAATGGCGTGCCAATCGAACCACCTGCTCCCCAGGTGAGCGTCACATCTCCACCACCGAGGGTGACCCGGGGGCTCGATTCGACAGTTGTTTGTTCAGGGCGGATGACCTCGACGTTGATCGTGGTTGTGCCTGGACGCGAGTCGGTCGGTGTGACTTCGACACTCGCGCGGCCACTGGCGTCGGTTTTCTCTTCGATGGTGCTGCCAACATCGTAACCAAGCCCCGCGCCGCCACCTTGCACTGTGTAGCGGACAATCCAACCGGGCAGTGGAGTGCCGTCACTTTGCCGCGTGACAGTAGTGGTGAGCGTATGGCGTTCGCCTGGGGCGAGCGTTCTCGACTGCGGCAGCGTCCACTCGACATCGACCCAGTAGATGGTCGCCCGCGCGGTCCGACCGTTCCAATCATCGACCGACGGCATGTAGGCGGTCACGTAGCTCGTCCCCTCAACCGGCGAAGTGACACTAATCCACGATTCGCCCGAGCGAATTTGCAGGTCATCGGTCGGATCGGCGGTGCCGCGGTCGATGCACTTGTAGAACGGACTTGTGGTGCCAATCACATAGCTGTTGTCGATTTTCCGCGGCATGTCAAACGGATTGCGGAACATGTCGAGTTCGTAGCGATTACCAACGGTAACTATCTGTCCGGTGCCGCGGCGGTCGAGCATCCACTCGACACGTCGGTTGGTTTGCAAGTAGCCATTCTCGCCACACACTGCGCCGCGCAAAACGACTTCACTACCGATCGGTGCGAGGACTCGTGAGGGAGTGATGCCAAGGTAACCGGCCGGCAACTGTTCTCGATTTGCTTGGTTCGCGACTCCGGTGCCAGTCGACCCAAAGGGTTGCGTTGCAGCAGCCGTGACACTGCCGGGCACAGCATTATTCGTAAAGACGGGAGCCACCGTCTGGTTGCCCGGAGGAGTGGCGAAGGTGGTGGTCGGCGTTGTCACAAGGCCGGGTGCCGTGGCGACATTGGGTTGTTGCCCCGGCCAAATGAAGACCTGTTGGCCCGAAGGATCGATCCGCGGCAAACCCGCGCAGCCACCGATGGCGATCGTCACCAGGGCGACAACGCACGCGAATAGCCGACTTGGGTATTGAGTTTCGTCCATTGAATTGTGTCGTGGTTGCCGGTGGCCGCATCGGTCTCGGGCGCAAAGGAGTGTGGGCGCAACACCAGCCGTAAAATATGCCGCCTGCGGAAGCTGGTGCGGCATTATTGCCACAAGAGTGTGGTGATTTCTCTACATCGAATGTCGGATTCTGCGGGTTGTTGGGGTTAGATGACTCAGAAAACGGTAACGACCACCCGTCCCGTGCCGACGAGTCGCCTCTGTCGTCCCATCGCCGCCAAATGATTTCCGAATTGTTGCCGTTTTCTTGCTTTCCCCCGACATCGCGATTAGCATCTAATGAAGGGCAATAAACAGTTGCCCACGATACGAACACATCGCGGGGCCCACTCCGCCCGCGCCTTTCGACCGAGGTATTCACATGAGCCACTCGCTCACCCATCGTTTTGTTATTCGTCGCTTCCTGATGCTGGCCGCCGTGTGGTGTGCCACTGCTTCACTTTCCTTCGCTCAATTTGGCGGTGGTGGTGGTTTTGGTGGTGGACAAGGGGGCGGTGGTTTTGGTGGTGGCGGACAAGGGGGTGGTTTTGGCGGCGGTGGACAAGGGGGCGGTGGACAAGGTGGTGGCGGAACGACGGGTACCCAGGGTGCCTCGGGCGTATTGGTCGATGCCGATGGCACTCTTCGGCGAGTCACGGTTAACGACCCGACCGGTCAGCTACTTCGCCAGCGTGCCGAGGAGGGTTTCGCTCGCCTCGAAGGCGATCTTAAGAAGCCGAGTGAGATGCGAAAAGTGTCGCTCACACGGCTCGAGCGAGCGGTCGCGGCCAAACTGGCCGCCGGTGCCGGGCCCGATAACGCAATGCGAAACTTGGCGGGACTCACCCGCATTGAATATGTGTTCTGCTATCCCGAATCGGGCGACATCGTGGTCGCCGGACCGGCGGAACCGTGGGGCGAAGCTCCCAACGGTCGCCAACTCGGCCTCGCATCGGGCAAACCAATTATCGAACTCCAGGACTTGATCGTCGCACTCCGAGCATTCGCTCCTGCGTCGAACGACTCGCCCGTCATCTATTGCTCGATTGACCCCACGCCCGAGGGTCTGAAGCGGATGCAGCAATTCTTGACGCAGTTCGGTCGTCAGGCAACGCCAAACGACACCCAGTTCATTGTCGCCAAGCTGCAGGAGTCGCTCGGCCCACAAGTCATTACTGTCGGCGGCGTATCGCCATCGACTCACTTCGCCCAAGTACTCGTCGAAGCCGACTATCGAATGAAGCTCATCGGCATTGGCCTCGAAAGACCGGCCGTTCGGCTCACGAGCTACGTCGACCGCGCGAATCCGGCTTCGGTCAGTCGCAACGCGCTTCAGCGATGGTATTTCATGCCCGATTATCAGTGTGTGCGCAAGTCAGAGGATTCGCTTGCCATGCAGATCGTGGGCGATGGGGTCAAATTGGTTGGCGAAGACGAAGTTGTCAATCGAGATGGTTCGCGTAAGGGCAAAGGTGTCTCGAATCGAGCGAGCGAAGCTTTCACGAGCACATTCACAAAAGTCTATCCGAAACTTGCCGAAGAAGACGCCATCTGGCAGCAACTCCGCAACTGCATCGACCTGTCAGTCGTAGCCGCCTACATGCAACAACACGACCTCTATGGGCTCGCCAATTGGAAAATGACGACCTTTGGCAGCGAGCAAACAATGCCGGTCGAAACGCTCAACGCACCCAAGGCGGTTGCCTCGGCCGTGAACAGCATCTGGAAAGGTCGCACGCTGATGACCCCGATTGGTGGCGGTGTGCAAATTCAAGCCAGCCGCGCTCTCGACAGCGAGAACCTACTCACCGATGAGTACGGCGAAGTCGCCGCCGAGCGAGACTCGGTCGACCTCAAAAACTTGCCGGCCGATGCATGGTGGTGGGACTGAGCCTCACGCTACTTAAAGAACATCTAAAAAAACAACCGCCTGATTTTCAGGCGGTTGTTTGCGTTTTCAGTCGTGCTAAGCCATCGGTGACGAACGCCGCTCGCCAAAAGTATGCTTTGACAATTCAGGCGATTTTGCGGCTTGCCTCTCCAAGCGGTTAGACGCGTCCCACGAGTAGTGCCACCAGCAGCACGACGAGCAGTAGCCCACCGATGCCACCAAGGGCCACATTCTGCATGAGTGCCGCTACCAAGAGAACAACGAGCACGATTCCAATGAGTCCCATTCGCATGATGTTATTTCTTTCATTCTAGAGTAAGGAGTAAAGTTGTTCAGAGTTAACTGCGAACGACGTGATTGCCGTAGGCTTCGTGGCTGCTCGTCGCGCCGAGCCAACCACCGCCGAGGGCCACGACTAGCGAAATGGCGAGGCCACCGAACGTGACCCACAGAATGCTCTGCGTGTAGTCGACGACATCTTCGCTCCACTCATTCAGGGCGGTCGTATATTCTTCGATATAGACATCAATGTCGGGCGTGATGCCCTCGAACAAGTCATCGATCTGCGCCTTGCTGAGGTCCGTACGGCGTACAACCACTCGTTTCGCTCCATCGACATCGCCGCCGGCGAGTTCCAACGCAATCGATTCAACCGATTCGGCGTCGAGGTCACGTATCGCCTGACGAACATCCTTCGGAGTCACTTGCGGACCACCCTGAGCGTCGAGACTTGCCAAATAGTCGTCGGCTCGTTTGATGATCTGCGACTTGACATCGGCTGTGAGCGGCTGGTTGTTGTCGGGGTTTCCGATGGCTTCTTCCAGTTCCTCGTAAACAGCTTCGACGATATCGTTGGCGTTTTCCGTCGAGATTTGGGTGGCATTGGCGAGAAGCTCGGCGGCACCATCGGTATCTTTGTTTGTCAAATCGTTCACGATGCGGCGCACGGTTCGGTCATCGAGGCCGTTAATGGCCCGACGGATGTCTTGTTCCGACACTTCGGCGTCAGCGCTGGCTGCTATTTCGATCGATCGATCGATCAGCCTCGATTGCACGTTATCGGCCAACTCGCTCTGCAGAACTTGATTAGTCATGCTACCGACTCCGTAGACCACGTCTCCGACGGCTGCTCCAGCCGTAGTACCGGCCGTGGCAACTCCGCTGGCGGTGGTGGTAATGACCGATTGCCCGACGCCAATCAGCGTCGAGACGCTGTAGTAGGTGAGCACCGCCATGATGAGTGTCGAGAGTCCCCACAGTGTTAAACCGTGCAGCATACCGGCGAAATCGTCGATCGGTCCCGCCAAGCGAGCGGCAACGAGCGAGCCGATGAAGAAGGCGAGCAACCAACTGACCACCATCCACACGGCCGCCCCTTCGTCGAGGGCGCCCTCGATGGTCGACGAATCATACGCATCGGCGAGGCTGACACCCATTGCTAGCCCTAAAAATTGAAACAGCCAAGAGAGGCTTAGCACGACCACCATACCGGCGAAGATGGCTCCCCAGCTTAGGCGCGGGTAGCGGCTCTCGACCACGACCTCATTATGAACATGTTCTTCCATCACGATCTCCCAGATGAACTACGGCGAAACGAAAAGTGCCCGCGTACGGTACGCAGACAAGAAAGTTGTCACTGCGGAGAAATGCACGCACCGCGCCAAAACCAGAAAATATCTGTTAGACCGTGCGAATTTGCGTGCTTTGAGCGGTCAAGCAAGGCGATTACGAAAAAACGTGTGCCTGGAGATCGGAAAGTCGTAGTCAACTGGCTTCGCAAGTTGGTCGACCGCGAATCGTATTGATCGATAATCGACCAGTCACCGCCCACTCACCGGAGGCCGATGCTAGACGTGCGAGCGATTCACCACCACCACGCGCAAATCGCCAACGTTCGTGTGCGTCGGCCCCGTCTGAATCAGTCCCCCGAGCGGGGTGAAAAAGTTGTACGCGTCGCAACGCTTGAGATGTGCGGCAATGTCGAGTCGGTGCGATGTCGCGGCTGCCGCGATGCTCGCGTCGATGTAAGCACCTGCGGCATCGGTCGGTCCGTCTTCGCCATCAGTACCGCCACTGGCGAACGCGATGCGGTCGCAATCGTTCAGCTCTTGGAGCGCGGCGAGCACGAGTTGTTGATTCCGGCCACCACGACCGCGCTCATTAGCCGGTGGAAGTTTGACGGTTGGCTCGCCGCCAGAGATGAGGCAATTCGTGAGGCAGTGAGGGCCGTTGCCGTCGCGCATGGCGACAGCCATTTTGGCCAAATGGCGGCCGACCTCTTCGGCCGGGCCTTCGGGTTTGGTGGCAGAGGTCATTGCGTGGTTGTAACCGAGTCGCTCTGCTTCGACGCCGGCGGCGTCGACCGCCACCGCGTTGTTGGCGAGCACCACGTGATCGACTTGGCAGCTCGGCGGCTTTGGTACTCGCGAGGGGAGCTTGCGCAGCACGTTAATCACGTTGGTGAGCCGCACGCTAGTAGTGAGTTCGAGCAAGTCGAGCACGGCCAGCGCATCGGCTCCAGTGGTTGGCGACGTGGTTGTTGGTCCCGATGCAATCACATCGAGCGGGTCGCCCGGCACGTCGCTGATCACCAGCGAGACGAGCCGTCCTGCGCGACACGCTCGCGCGAGGCCACCTCCCTTTACGCGACTTAGTGCCCGGCGCACGGTGTTGAGCTGCTCGATATCGCCACCTGCGGCGGCGACTTCTTCGGCCACGGCAATTTTGTCGGCAACCGAGATTCCTGCAACCGGCGCGGTGAGTAGCGCCGACCCTCCGCCCGAGATTAACACCAAGCACAAATCGCGCGGCCCGAGCGAGCCGACGAGCTTGAGAATGTGAACGGTTCCAGCAGCTCCTTCATCAGTTGGCGAATTGACACCCGCCGGTCTTGTTGGGTGCAGGTGAATGCATTTCGTCGGCCGGGTGACGTCGATGCAATCGGCTGGCACATTTACCCAGCCAGTCGTCTGTTTGGAATCGAGCAATTTATCGCCCAGCACCGATTCGAGCGAGTGAGCCATGCCAGCTCCTGCTTTGCCCGCACCCACGATAACAATGCGATCGACACGATTTAATTCGATCGCGAGATCGCCGGCGAAGAACCAATGATCGTCGACCTGCACCATCGCCGGCAGACAGTTTGCTGGTTTCACCGCCTCGACGCCGGCTTGCCAAATCTTCAGCGCATCGTCGGCGATTCGGCTGCGTTTCACAAATCACTCAGAACAAAATTGAGCCGCGGCTAGCGGTCCAGAGTCAGCAGACAATTAGAGACTTTCTGTATTCTTAAAGCAGATTGCAGCTTTTCGTGTCTCGCGAATCACGACCAAGAATTTTCCCGCCGGTGTCTATTTGCGCTCATCAGCGGCTGAGAAAACTTAACCGCCACAGTTTTGTTCTTCGATTTGTTTGATCTTTTCGATGCGACGCAGGTGCCGCCCCCCTTCGAAATCAGTCTTCATCCAGGTTTCGATCATCCGCTCGACGACTTTCGCACTCAATAAATCGGCCGACAGACAGAGGCAGTTTAAATCGTTGTGGCGACGGCTGATTTCGGCCGTAATTTCGTCGCTGCAAGGCGCCGCGCGGACCCCCGCGAATTTATTGGCGGCGATGGCCATGCCGATGCCGGTACCGCAAATCAGAATACCACGATCGACACTGCCTTCGCCGATCTTCTTGGCAACGATCGCGGCAAAGTCGGGGTAGTCGACACTTTCGGACGTACAAGTACCGGCGTCGTCGACTTCGTGCCCTTCATCTTTCAACAGGGATATGATCTGCTCTTTGAGCTGATAACCGCGATGGTCGCTGGCGACAGCAACGTGCATAGAGGGGAGCCTTCGCGAAAGTGACGTGATCAAAACTCAGCACCCAAGTCTACCCCACGGCACGTTGGCCACTCCAGTCCCTAGCGGAATTATCGGCAGGCATCTGTTAATTTTCGCTCGGAGCGATTGCCAGGGCCCGCAGGGCGTCGAGGGCCGCCAGCAATTCATCTTGCGAAATTTCGCGCCATTGCCCCATTTTGTGATGCAAAATCGCCAGCTTGAACTGCTCGAAGGCTTCGCTCAAGTCTTCGGGTAATTCCGGCAAATTGGCCAACGGACGCTCGCGGCGTGCCGCTGGTTCGGTCGTATGTTCGGCACTTCGCTCGGCCGTGGCCGATTCCAGCGGTGGCTCGTCGCCCCCGTCTTCATCGGCCTCGTCGGGGTTCCGTACTTTGGCTAATTTGGCGGTCGCATTGACGTCGAAATCGCCATCGTCCGCCGAGTGGTAGTCGCCCAACTCGATGGTATTTTCGATAATGTCCGACTCAGCGGGATAAGCCTCGGCGGGGCCTTCGTTCGCCTGTTGGCGTTGTTGTCGCAGTTGACTTACCGACCAACCTTTTTGCAATGCCCCCTCGAGCCACATCTCGGCATCGCTCCAGTCGAGGGCGGCGTGAAAGTGACTCCAATAGAGGCCATCGTATTCGGCGAACGTACTGCCAAAACGCTCGGCCACGCGTCGAAGCCGCCCGACGTGTTGGCTCGTGACGTTGCCCACCATCGACGCCCAAGCTTCGTCGCTGTAGTGCGACGCATCGAGCCCCTCGTCGATTAGTTTTTCGCGCCATTCGCGAATAATGCGGCCCTTCTCCCAATTCGTTGTACTGATGAGCGTGTACCAGCGACCAACGAAAGGTTCGCTCACCGAGTCGATTTCAAACTGAAATGGTGAGGGGGCGGTTTCGGTAGCGGCCATGCTGCGGGTCTCCTGCGAATTTCAACGAGCTCGATTCGACCGACGGCGATCAAACCAGGGGCGGAGATTCTACAGCAGGTATGCTCGCGAATGCAGCAAGGGGAGCGGACCGATTTAGACGAATCGCGACGAACACCGAGCGTTGTAGTCCTACAACCGCACGAAATGGCAAAGTCGTCGGTGGAAAAGCTGTCTAACGACGGTCGACGTCATCATGTCCGACTGTCAGTTGGCCGCCTTCTCGTCTGACTGGAATCCACAGCGATTGTGCTCGCCATCGCAGAATGGTCGATTTCCCGAAGCCCCACAGCGGCACAATGCAATGGCGGGCTTTTCGGCATTGATCGTGAATGCGTTGCCGTCGGCATCGACCAACTCAAACGGGCCTTCGACGAGAAACGGTCCATTGGTGCGCATGCGAATTCGGACGTCGGCCATGTTGGCTCCTGCTGAGGGCGAAGTAACTTTGCAATTAGATTAACGTTAATCAAAGATGTCGACCAGCAGCCGAATTACTCGTCGGTTGACTCATCGGTAGGCGAGGCGACCGGTGCTGGCACTAATTCGGCCGCTGCCGCTGTGCCAGCAGCCGTGTCATCGGCACCATCGGCCACACTATCAGCGGCAATCGACGCTGGTGTTGCAGCCTTGAAGAGAAACAGCACTCGCACTGTAGGCAACGAAGTGACGGGGTCGTCGGCAACCGGTGCACTTGCTGCGAAGCCGGGTTCGGCGGGAATTGTCGCGGCACGCGCGCGGGCACTGTTGGATTTGATAACCTTTTCGTCGGCATCGAAATCTAATTTTCCACCACGCTCATTTCTTGCACCGGCTCCGCCAGAGGCAGCTTGCTGCTGCGCGTAATTTCCGCGACTCAGGTTATTCGAATACAAGACCCTAGCGCGAGCGGTTTCAGTGTTGTCGTTGCGAATTGGCTTGTTCGCAGCGTCACTTGAACCCGCGTCGAATTGCGCGGTTTCCTTCGATTGTTCGTCCTTACCGCCCGAAACGCCGTTCGGCGCTTGCATCAACTTAGTTTTCCTCGACTGTGTTTCAGCCATCTGTTCGGTCAGTGCCGAGCGATTGGTCGCGATCCACGACTGGAGATCGGGGGCATTGTCGAATTGTTGCTGCGCCGGAACGATCTGCTGTCTTTTCGGCTCCGCAAGTTGACGAGCGTCGATCATAACATTGCGGTAGTTCGACATTTCGTTGCTGACGTCTTCGAGGCACTGGGCGATCTGTGAGGGCGTTGCCTCGACAAGAATCGCCTCGTCAACTTCATCGCTGGGAACTTCGCGTCGAGCATAGCGATTCACCTCGGCGATGCTAGAAGTTCGCCCGAGCGAGAACGCTCTCGTCTCGCCGGGTGTGCCTACTCGTCGGTCACTATCGAATTCTTCTGGCGAGTCATCGACGACAATGCCGTTACTGCCGAGTATTCTGTCGAAGTCTTGGCGTTCGAAAGAGTCGAAAGTTGTTTCGATCTCTACCACCAGAGGCACCTCATCCGATTCGGTGCCCACCACAGTGGCTTCCGCCCCGCCCGCCGGTACAAAATCACCGGCCATCGATTCACCGGCCATCGTTTCATCGGCTCCTATGCCGAGTCCGTTCTCACTGTCGCGGTAATCGGCTTCGCGAGCGGACCGATCCGCAAGTTCGGGCTGATCGCTCGACATCGCGAGGCTCGGGGCCGCGCTTGCGCCGTCCGCCGCGACTGATGGTCCATCGCCCGTTTCATCTTCCCTGCGGTCACCACGGTTCTTTATTTCGGAGTCGAACTCCGCAGCACCGGC
>JBGSWC010000417.1:0-3552 GCA_041752635.1 Pirellulales bacterium
TCACTTCAAGCGAGTTGCTAATCACATCGCTCGGCGTGAGGCTAATCGCGTTGTGACCCACCACTGCCGTGAGCTCGTTGGGCAAGCACGGGTCGATTTCGAAGATTGTGTAGGTCAACGTATCGACGTCGGCGATGACGATCGCCTCGTTGTCGATATCAACGATGCGTGCGAGCAGCACGCATGTCCCTTGGCGAAAGACAGCGCCCGGCGTATCGAGTGCAGTCGGCATTGTCAGTCTCCTTGATTCTTAGAATGTGCCACCGCAGCAGCAGCGCCGGTCACAACCGCACAAGCGGCAACGACTCCCAGCGTGCCGGCTTCGGCGGCCTGGCAAATGACGATCGACATGATTTGGTTCCGTGAGAAGAAACTCCCCTCCCTCGAAGGGAGGGGCTGCGGGTGGGTTTTCTTTACCCGAGGCACTTCACGACATGCCGAGGATTCAGCACGGCTGCTGCACCTCGTTCGCTCGCTTTGAAGCGCAGCACAATATCGCTCGTGAACTCGGCTTCGCTGCCGACGGGAGCCTGAGCGACGGTGATCGGCCAGTTCTCCATGTAAGCGAAAGCGCGGCGGAAGTCGCCGATCAGCCAAATCTTCTTCGCATCGCCCGCCGAAACGCCGGCCGCGAGCGCGCGACGATAAGCCAGCCGACTTTCGCGGACTGTGTAGTCGCCCAGCGGATTAGCGACCGTGGTGGTCGTCTCGCTGCCGCTGCCCACATAGGCGAGCTCGGCCGCGTCGACGTTGGTCCAGTCGACCAATTCGTTGCTCGATAGCAAGTTGACCCAAGGCGTGGTCGCCTGATAGGTGTCGTAACTGGTGCCTCGCCACTTGTAGTTATTGGCAAAACCAAAAGCGAGATCCAACAGCCGCTTCTCTTTGTCGAGTCCCAGCACCTCGCCCACCTCGGCCGCGCGGGTGAGCACCAGGTTGGTGCGATCGAAGAAGATCGCTTCTTTAGTGACCGGTACAATGAATCCGCGCTTGGTGGTGGCCGGCGTTTCGATGTAGTCTTCGCCGAATCCCATGTGCGGATAAGGCATACCGGGGGCGACTTCGTCGATCTCGCCATCGGGGCGGGTGACGCCCGGAATGACCTCGCCGTCGAGTCGCGTGGGAATGTTGCTCACCAGCCGCGACATGACGAATGCCGAGTGGTTGTAGGCTTCGAGAATTTTGGCCGAGATAACCTGGCCAGTGATGTTGCGAAACGCGGTGACATCGACCGCTTCGCTCGCTTCGACCAGCGAAGTACCACCGCCACGCGGATCGAACAGCCGCACCCACTCGCGGCCATCGGGCACCAGCGCTTCGGCCATGTCGCGCAGACTAAAATCGTCGGGCCGCAAATGGCCTTCGTCGAGAGCTTCGCTCAAATGAGCGACCGTGTGTTGGGGGCCGTCGAGTTCGTAACGACGGCAAAGTTCGCGATAGTTGATTGTCATATTGTGTGGAGGGTTGAAGGTTGAGTGAAGAGAGGCTGGGTGAGCCGGTGACTTACGTCACCGGGAATGATGTCGGTTTGCGAAGCAAACGTGCTTGGCTGAAAGCTGACCGCTGAATGCTGACAGCTCTTAAGCGGCGACTTGTACGCCCCCTTTCATTACGCTGCTCACCACGTCGACAAACACACGTGTGTCGTCGCTGGCGACGCGTCGCGCGCAACGGCCGATCGAAAGATTGGCCGCCGCAACACTGGTGACGATTTGATCTTCGAGCACGTTGCCGGCGATGTTCTCGACCGGTCCGAGCAATTCGCCCAGCTCGAACGTGCCCGAGGCACAATCGAACTCGAACACACCAGTCGTGGCGATGCGAATTGGCAGCGTCTCGCCATTGACGCTGCATTGCATCGCAACGCCGACGAAGTTGTCGTGTAGCGCCTCTTGGTTGGCGGCCAGCGATCCGCCGTCGGCCTGGGCAGAAGCGGGCTTGGCGTCGTCGGTGTCGAGATAAACGAGGTCGCCGATTTCGATGACCGTCGCGCTATCGACCGGCAAACGAACCGGGTTGGTGTCGCCGTAGCGCCATCGCATTGTGTTGCTCATGATTTGGGTTCCGTGGGGGTAGGGATAGGGTAGCCACCGTCGCCTAGACGGTGGATGCGCCGCGAGTGAGTCGTCCACCGTCTTGGCGACGGTGGCTACATTCGGTCAGCGTTTCAAACTCCGCGCGAACTCGGCGACCGATTCTTTTGTGCGACGGCCAACGATGGGCACTTCAACGCGCTGTTCGCGGCTCCACTGAGGGACTGAGCGAGAGGTGTCGTCGCGGACGATGGCCGCCACCAGATCGGGGCGTTCGCTGCGTAACTGGGTGAGCGAAATCGCCGGCCAATCGATCGTGGGCGACTGCTGCTCGAAGAGCCCGCGCGTCGTGGCGGGGTCGGCGACCAGATCGACGCTGGCGACTTTGGTGATCGCCTCGACAACCAGCAACTCCCCTTCGCGCCGGGTGCGGGCCGTCACACTGTGAGAGAGCCCCACGTTCTCGCTGGCGTGCTCGGCATCCCAGGCGAGTTGTTCGGCCAAAGCGTGCCCCGCGTTGTAGTGCAGGTCGGCGAACAGTCCTTCGCCCGCGCGAAACTCGACGCCACGCACGTGGCCGATGCGGTCTTCGTAATCGCGCGACGCGTGCGGCCCGCTCTTGGCATGGTTGACGTTGACCTTCGCCCCTTCGTACAGCGGCACCGCGGTCGCCAGCGATTGCTCGGTGTAGCGTCGGCCATTGGTCGACGTCAGCCCGAGCAGCTTAACGCCCCGAATGATGCCCCGCTCGCGATCGACCCTGAGCGACTGCGCCCGGCTGTCGACATATTCATTCAGCGAATGGGTTTCGGTAGGTTGTTTCATTGAAAGGTTCCTTGGGTGTGACAAATGTAGCCACCGTCGCCAAGACGGTGGACAACCATTCGATGACGCATCCACCGTCTGGCGACGGTAGCTACATAAGAAGCGAGCCTAGCGAATCGTTTCTTCGCGGCTGGTTTGCAGATACTGAATCCGCCCGTCTTGAACGACGAGCGAGAGGGTGAGCGTGCCATAGAATCGACCGGTCGACGCTTCGACCAACATGTCGGTTAACACCCGTTGAGCTAACTCGGCTTTGCTCATTTTCTCTTGGTGCTTTGGCGAACTCATTGGCGTTGTTCTCATGGGTTTCAAGTTAGCAGATCGAGAAAATATTTCAGCAACGATTTTTGGCCGTTTTGCGTTTTCAGTTTTCAGTCGTCAGTTATGCGTCTTTACCGTCATTCCCGCGCAGGCGGGAATGACGATCGCAACTGACAACTGATAACTGTTAACTGATAACTCACCCAGCGTGCATCGCCAGGTTCTTTTGCTCCTGCTCGTAATCGAGTCCGAGGCGTTGGCTCCACGTTTGCGGCGAGAGGATGCCGCGCTCGTGGGCGATGGCATTCACCTGTGACTCTTGCAACGCGTCGCGGGCCACCAGCGCGGGCGGGCTCACTTGAATGTCGACCATCGCGCGAACTCCGGCGGGCAAACGCCCCCGCGCGACAGCGTGGTCGATCGCCCGCCACAA
>JBGSWC010000418.1:0-8220 GCA_041752635.1 Pirellulales bacterium
CCAAAGAGAAGGTGTAAGAGTCTAGAACTCGAAGCACTGCTATTGCCCCCGAATGGTCAGTGATCGATATTGGTCCTGTGCTGGATTCGAACGTTCGACAGACGAATCGCCCCCACAAAACGCCCTGAAAAAAGTAACACAGACGCGACCGGGGCAGGGTGGCCCCTAAGCGTGAAGGATCTCTTGAAGCAATGTGGCAAAAACTTCGCCTAGTCTGGCAAATCCCCGAGCTGCGTCAGAAGATTCTCTTCACGCTGGGCATGCTCGCCGTCTATCGGTTGGGATACCAAATTCAGCTACCGTTCGTCGATTCCGCCGCACTCGCCCGGTTTCAAGGCTCGCAAGGCGGCTTTGGCGACTTCTTGACCCAGGCGGCCACTTTCAGCGGCAGCCAGCTCGACCAGATCACTATCTTTGGCCTGGGCATCATGCCCTATATCTCTGCGTCGATTATCTTTCAGCTTTTGGGGAGTGTGATTCCCGCGCTCGAAAAGCTCCAAAAAGAGGGCGAAGCAGGGCGCAAGAAGATTAACGAATACACACGCTACGCTACGTTCTTGCTCTGTATCTTTCAGAGTTGGTTTTACCTCAGTTCGTTCATTGAAGCGAACGATCTGGTGGACGCTAGCTTTTTGAATTCCAGCGGCAACTTATTTTTCGGTTGGCGTGTGACGGCGGTGCTCACCATGACCGCCGGAACTATGTTCCTGATGTGGCTAGGCGAGCAAATCGACGAGTACGGCATCGGCAACGGCATCAGCCTCATCATCATGGCAGGTATTCTCGCGCGAATGCCAGCCGCCGGCTTACAGCTTTTTCAGAATTATGAAAACACCCTCGGCTCGGCGATGGGCCCCGAGAAAGTGTTGCTGCTCGCCTTTATGTTTGTGGCCGTGATTGTGGGTGTGGTCTTTATTACGCTCGGTCAACGCCGCATTCCCATGCAAAGCGCCAAACACATTCGTGGTCGCCGCGCGATGGGAGGCCAGCGCAGCTACCTGCCACTTCGCGTAAACCAGGCGGGCGTCATGCCGATTATCTTTGCCAGCAGTCTATTGATGTTCCCCGCCTTGATTATCGGGCAGCTCGACCGCAGCGCCGGCAGCGACACTTGGTACGGCGGCATCGTTAGTTGGCTGAATAGTGCGCTCGGTCACGGAGCGTTTACGTACAACCTGCTCTACTTAGTTCTCATTTACTTCTTCTGTTTCTTCTGGACCGCCATTACCTTCAATCCCAAGGACATGGCTGACAATCTCAAGAACTTTGGCTCGTTCATTCCCGGCTATCGCCCGGGCAAACGGACGGCCGACTATCTCGAAAAAGTCATGGTTCGCATCACTTATGTAGGCGCGGGTTTCTTGGCTTTGATCGCCATCATTCCGACGCTCATTGCGGAGCTCATGAAAGTCGACTACGGTATCGCAAGTTTTTACGGCGGCACGAGTCTGCTCATTGCAGTAAGTGTGGCGTTTGACTTGGTGCAAAAAATCGATAGCCACTTAGTCATGCGTAATCAAAAGGGCCTGCTCGAGTAGTGCCGGCCCGTCGGGCCGCGACCCCTTGAGTTCCATCGGCTTGGCATCGCCGATACGACAGCGGCGAGTTGTCCCTTCCATTTCAAAATACAGGTTGGGGCGATTACATGCGTATGGTCTTTTTAGGGCCGCCGGGGGCGGGCAAAGGGACGCAGGCGAAACGTCTTGCCAGCGAATTGCACCTCGTGCATCTCTCGACTGGTGAGCTATTGCGCGAAGCCCGCGACCATCGCAACGAACTGGGCATTCTGGTCGAAGACTATCTCGATGCCGGCCGGCTGGTGCCCGATCACTTGGTGATTAAGCTGGTCGCCGAGCGGACTCTCCATGCCGATTGCGAAGCAGGCGTCATTTTCGACGGCTTCCCCCGCACGTTGAGGCAAGCCCAAGAACTCGATGCACTCTTTGCATCACGAAGCGTCAAACTCGACCTGGTGGCTGAATTCGTCGTCGATCAAGGCGAACTGCTCAAGCGACTTGTCGCCCGCGGTCGCGGCGACGACACCATGGCGGCGATCCGTCAGCGTCTGATCAGCTACGAACAAGAGACCAAGCCGCTGGTCGACTACTACCAATCGCACGGCGTTCTGCATACCATCGATGCGCATGGCGCGCCCGAAGATATCTACGCACGACTCTTGGAATGCGTCGCGGCGGCCAGCTAAACCAACGGTGTTTTCAGTCGAGTCGGTGCATTGATTCAGCTCAAGAGTGAACGCGAAATTGCAAAGATGCGTCAGGCGGGCCTCGCTGTCTGGCAGGCGCACCAAATTGCTGGCGAGATGGTTGCGCCGGGCGTCACCACAGGCGAAATTAACCGCGCTATTGCCGACTATTTTCGTTCGCTCGGAGCGACACCACTCTTTCTCAATTACCCCCATCAAAATAAGGGCAAGCCACCCTTTCCGGCCGTCACTTGTGCCAGCCTCAACGACTCGGTCGTCCACGGCATTCCCAACGACAGGCCGCTGAAGAATGGCGATATTTTGAGTTTCGACACGGCATGTCGACTCAACGGTTGGTGTGGCGATGCTGCGTATACTTACACAGTCGGTTCGATCTCACCCCATGTCCAGCGTTTGCTCGATGTCACGATCGGCACCCTCGATTTGGCATTTGAGCTAATGCATGTCAAACCACGCTGGAGCCAAATCGCTCGCGAAATGGCGGCCTACGTCCGCGACCACGGCTACTCGACGGTCGAATGCTTCGTGGGTCACGGCATCGGCCGCGAAATGCACGAGGAGCCTCAAGTCCCCAACTTTTTGAGCCGTTCGTTGCGTGGTAGCGGCGATTTTCGCATCGAACCGGGTCTAGTGATCGCGGTCGAACCAATGGTGAACATGGGCACAAAGCGGGTGAAATTGCTCCGCGACCAATGGACCCAGGTGACCGCCGATGGCAAACCGAGCGCTCATTTCGAGCACACGATCGCGGTTACCGACGACGGGCCGAGGCTGCTGACTTGCGCTCCCACACCGGCAGAATTGGAGCTTGTCCCCGTAGGAACTTAGGGCAAGCTAGGGTGCGAGGGTCGATTTGTCGCGATTTGTCGGGCGATGGACGGCGAATGATAAGCTGTGGAGATGTTGGGGGACGTTGGGGGGACGTTGGAGAGGGGACTTTGAAGAATCGAAGCAAAAAATTTACTCACTGGTCCCTTGTACGTATCGGGGCGACAACCCTATACTCAGCGATTCCCCTGTGGTCGACGCTTCTCTCTTGGTGCCAGTTTCAACTGGTGGCTGTGAGATTGAACCGACTACGGGCGGGGTGTCGATTTCGCGGCGGTTGTCATCGGGCACGACGCGTGGGCAACTGGACCGCTGCCACAGCTTGGCTGTGGCAGTTGCCGAGAATCGATGCTCAGCGTCCTTAAGCGGCGCCACTGAACAGCACTACAAAACAGCTGCTAAACAGCTACCAAACTACCGAGAGCCAGCGATTATTCGCCGAGGAAATCCATGAAAGTCCGCGCAAGTGTCAAGGTGATTTGCGACAAGTGTAAGGTCGTTAAGCGCCGGGGTGTGGTTTACGTCGTGTGTGCCAACCCCCGCCATAAGCAGCGTCAGGGTTAGCCGATTGGCGAGTTTTCGGTTTCCAGTTACCAACAAAAAAACAACCTAGAAATTTGCGATGGTGAACTCGCCGTCGTTATCCGGAGTTGATCGCTATGCCACGTTTGCTCGGTGTTGATATTCCCAGTGACCGGCCGACTGCTATTTCGCTGACCTACCTCTATGGTGTTGGCAACCAAACGGCTCGGGAGCTTTGTCACAAGGCGGGGGTCGACCCCACTGTGCGGGCACGAGAATTGACCGAAGACGAAGTCGCCCGCATTGCGGCGTTGCTCGACAAAGATTACGTCGCCGAGGGGCAGTTGCGTCGCCAAACGACTCAAAACATCTCGCGGCTTCGCGACATTGGTTGCTATCGCGGAATTCGCCATCGCCGCGGGTTGCCGGTCCGCGGCCAGCGTACCAAGACCAACGCCCGCAGTCGCAAGGGCCCGAAGAAGACCGTCGCCGGCAAGAAGGGCGTGAAAGACCTGCGTTAGTCCTTTAGCTGAACGCGGCGTCAATTTAGCGAGTTATTAGTCAAAAGCGAGAACGAGACCGAACGTGGCCAAAGTTAAGACCAAAAAGAAAGTCAAAAAGAACGTCGCCGTCGGTGTGGCTCACATCGTCGCGACTTTCAACAACACCACGGTAACGATTACCGACACGAAGGGCGACACACTCTGTTGGGCCAGTGCCGGTACGAGTGGCTTCAAGGGAAGCCGAAAGAGTACTCCGTTTGCCGGTCAGTGTGCCGCACAGCAAGCCGCCGACAAGGCGAAGAAGTTTGGTATGCGTGATGTCGAGGTCAAAGTCAAAGGCCCTGGCAGCGGGCGCGAAAGTGCCATCACCGCACTCGAGGCCGCTGGCCTCAAGGTTAAGAGCATTGAAGATGTGACGCCGCTTCCCCACAACGGTTGCCGTCCGCGTAAGAAGCGTCGAGTTTAGTCGACGGCTTCGTCCACTCCTTGTTTATCTCAGATTTCGTTCAGGATTATTTGATCAATGGCGCGTTACACGGGACCAGTTTGCCGCCTCTGCCGTCGCGATGGCATGAAGCTCTTCCTCAAGGGGACGCGTTGCGATACCTCGAAGTGTGCGTTTGAACGTCGCGATGGGCCGCCCGGTATGGTGCAAGGCCGCCGCGGCAAGATGACCGACTATGGAGTTCAGCTTCGCGAAAAGCAAAAGGTCAAGCACTATTATGGAGTGCTTGAGCGTCAATTTCGTCGCTACTTCGTCAAAGCTGAACATAGCAGGGGCAACACGGGCGACGTACTGTTGAGTCTGCTCGAGCGTCGCCTCGACAACGTGGTTCATCGCATGGGTTTCGGCCAAAGCCGGGCACAAGCTCGCCAACTCGTCAACCACGGACACATCACCGTTAACGGTGTTCGCACCGACGTGGCGAGCTACTTGGTTCGCGCCGGCGACGTGATTCGTGTCAAGAACCGCGAAAAGAGTCTCGACGCGGTTCGTGGCAATTTGGCCGAGTATTCACATGACGTGCCCGACTACCTTTCGGTCTCGAATGAGGGAATTCCCGAAGGCATCGTCGGTCGACTCCCGAGTATCGACGACATTTCGCTGCCGGTGCAAACCCAGTTGATCGTCGAATTGTGCTCTCGCTAAGAAATAACGCGACACCCCAGTCGTCACACACCGTCGTGATCAAAACGGAGAACCAAAATGCATATTCGTTGGCGCGGACTCGAACTCCCCAGCATGGTCGAGTGCGAGAAAGAAACACTCAGTAAGACCTACGGAAAGTTCATCGCCGAACCCTTCGAGCGCGGCTTTGGTAGCACCATCGGCAACGGGCTGCGTCGTATTTTGTTGTCGAGTCTTGAAGGTAGCGCGGTCACGCAAATCAAAGTTCACAACGCTCAGCACGAGTTCACCTCTGTGCCTGGAGTGCTGCAAGACCTCACCGACATCGTGCTCAACGTCAAGTCGCTCGTGATCAAGAATCACAGCGAGTCGACGAAGGTGCTGCGCGTCGAGAGGACCACAGCCGGCGAAGTGCTAGCGGGCGACATCGACACCGACGACACAGTCGAAATCATCAATAAAGATCATGTGCTCGCAACACTGACCGACGATGTCCCGTTTGTCATGGAAATGGTCATCGAAAATGGTCGTGGCTATGTCCCCTCGACCGAACACAGCCAAAACGTACAGGAAATCGGTATCATTCCGATTGATGCGATCTATAGCCCTGTGCTTCGTGTGCGTTACGATGTCGAAGAGACTCGCGTGGGTCAAAAGACAAACTACGACAAGTTGACCATCGAGATCTGGACCGATGGTTCGCTCAATCCTGAGATGGCGCTCGTCGAGTCAGCCAAGATTCTCCGCAAGCACCTCAACCCGTTTGTGCAGTATTCGGAACTCGGCCCACAGGTTCGTTCGCCCGCTCGCGTGACGACAACCGACGGCATCGACCCCGCGCTCGATGCAAAGCTCCGGCTGCCGATTGCGGAGTTGCAACTTTCGGTACGGGCCGGCAATTGCCTCGAAACCGAAGACATCCTCACTGTTCGCGACTTGGTTGTCCACAGCGAAGACGAGTTGCTCGAAGTCCGGAATTTTGGCGAAACCACTTTGACCGAAGTACAAGAAAAGCTACGTGAACTTGGTCTGCACCTGGGAATGCGGCTGCCAACACCAATGCAGGTTTAGCCGACGCGGCCAACCACGCATCAATATCGATACACTGATTCTAATTTGAAAGATTCGTCGTCATGCGTCATCGTCGTCGTGGCCGCAAATTGGGCCGAAATCCAAAGCATCAACGAGCCTTGCTACGCAATATGGTTTGCGACTTGGTGCTCACTGCACGCGATCCCGATCATCCGATCTTCGACAAGTCGCTCGGTGGCGATTCAAGCCGGATTCCCGATCCGCCAAAGGTGCCGGGACGCATTATCACGACACTGGCCAAGGCCAAGGAAGTCCGTCCGCTGATCGAAAAATGCATTACTATCGCCAAGCGATCGCTGCCGTCGGTCGAGGCGGCCGTGGCAGCCGATACCGATGCCGAGCGCGGTAGCGACGCCTGGAAGCGGTGGCGTGGTAGCGAAGGTTGGCAACAATGGAACGAAGCTGGCGCGCCCGCGTTGGCCGCGCGCCGTCGTTTGATTCAATTGCTCGACAATCGCGAAGTTGTGTCGATCTTGATCGACGACATCGCCCCACGCTACGTCGACCGTCCGGGGGGGTACACCCGCATCGTCAAACTGGCCCACCCACGACTCGGCGACGCCGGGGCTCAGGCGATTCTCGAATTTGTTGGCAACGAGCGAGACCGCGTGGCGAAGAAGAGCGAACGACCGGCTTTTGATGCTGACGATGATGAAATCGAAGACGAGTTGCCAGCCGATCAAACCGAGAGCGCTGCTGCAGACACGAACGAGTCGGAAACCGCCGAAGTGAGCGACGAGGAAAAATCCGACGAAGCCAAATAACCTGGGCGACGCTCGGCTAATTTGCGACAATCTCAACAGCCCCGATGGTTACCCGATCACCGGGGCTGTTGTTTGCGCCGTAGCTTGCAATTCTTGGCCTGCAACTCTTGATAAGTGCCTCTTCAAGAACAATGGCAAAAACGAACAGCTTTGATATTACCCAAGCGGTTCGGGCGATTTGCGTTAACATGTGCGATCGCATCAACGAACTTTCGCACATCGACATGTCGCAGGTAGGAGTGGGCTTTTGCCAAGCCCGCAAGAATGTCGCTCACGGAATTCAAGCGTCACTCACACCGCTGCGATTCGAAAATGGGGCAACTACCAAAATTGTTCGCCGCAGGCGCTATGCCTGCCAGCGAATCGCGATGCCCAATGGGAAAGAATGCCTTTATTTGCTGAACGTCTATCTGCCGCGGTTTCAGAACCTGGTTTATCTCGAAAAGCTCATCACCATCGTTCACGAGCTGTGGCACATTTCACCGAGCTTCGATGGTGACATACGTCGGCACGAAGGCCGGTGCCACGTGCATGGCCCCTCACAAGCAGCCTTCGACGCCCATTCTCAGCAACTCGCTGAGCGTTGGCTGGCCACGTCGCCTGCGGTGGAACTTCATGAGTGGCTCCACGATGACTTTCGCACACTCTATAACCGGCCCGGCGGCATCGTCGGGACTCGCTACAGTGTTCCCAAGCTGGTGCCGTTGCCCGACGTGAGGTAGCCAGCGCGGCGCGGTCGATCTGTATTACGCTTTTTACAATGATGAATACCACTCGCTTGGTGAACGGTCGACAGCGCCACATCGCCGACGAAAATGTCTTTGCTGTCCTTTCTGGTAATCGCTCCCTCGTAAGCAGTAACGAAAACGCCCGTCCCGGCGGCGAAGCCGTTGCTGCTGCCACTTAGTCTCGGGTGGAAGTACTCGACGGAGAATTCCGCGTCGTCAGCGTCGGCCCCTCGGGTAGTTCCTGTTGATTTGTTGCTGGCCGGTCGGGATCGGCACCGCGCCGGTTGATTGGATAACCTCCCAATCGTCCGGTAATTGGCAGCAGTAGCATGCAAAGCAGCCGGTTGGTAATCCGCTGGTCTCGAAATTCCGTGAGCCCGACGGTCATACCGATATGCCCTTCGGCGGGTTGATCGCGATAGGTTCCCAG
>JBGSWC010000419.1:0-6247 GCA_041752635.1 Pirellulales bacterium
CGTCGTCACTCCCCGTCCGGCGCCGACCAACACACTTCGCAACGGTTGTCGCTGGGTGACGCTCTCGACAAGTCGGCTCCGCGGAGCCCACGCCAGCGGCGAAGTGGTGCTGAAGATTGATTCGCGCGAAGGGTGTGTGCAGACGACATGACTATCCACCATATGTCGATTCGACCACAGGTAAACCATTACCGATTAAGACGATTCGCTACCTATGCTGTAAACTAAGTTCAACGGATCGTCGTATTGCCGAGAATCGATTTCGAACAAAGCGGCCATCAAACGTCAAAAACTCACCTCTCAAGCGAGCGATGGAGGAGCGATGGACTTTGACCTTTCAATATTCGGCGGCAATTGTTTGCGGCTCTTGATCGCTGGTATCGCCGGCGGTGTCGTTGGCTTCGAGCGTGAGCATTCGGGCCATTGGGCCGGGCTGCGAACGCACATGATCGTATCGCTCGGAGCAGCCGTGTTCGTCATGCTGGGCGAAATCATTGCCGATGGCGATCCCAACGCTGCTGCGCGAGTGGTGCAAGGCGTCGCAGCGGGGATCGGTTTCCTCGGCGTGGGAACGATTCTCAAGCTGGACGATCGCGAGCAAATTCGCGGTCTTACCACCGCCAGCAGCATCTGGCTGGCGGCTGCCGTCGGCGCAGTAGCGGGATTTGGTCGTTATGAACTCACGGTCGCAACGACGATCTTTGCCATTGCAATCCTAGCTCTGCTCAGGCCTGTCGGCGATAAAATCGGCAACTCGCACAAAAATCACAACAACGAACAGCTTCACGACGATTCGCATTAACGATTGCTTTGCTATGAGAAGCGAGCGAGAGGTGGACGAACATGGACATATTCGTACTATCCCATATTCCATATGACGGATCGTAAGTATGTTAAGTCTAAAACGTTCTACCGATTCCGACTCGGTGCAGAACTCAGGTTAAATTCCTTCGCTATGGTGTATGCCGAGTTCCCGTTCAATCCATAACTCACTCCTCAGCCACTCAAAAAATAGTGTTAATCCTCACCATCGAAACCACCTGTGACGAGACGGCTGCGGCCGTTATTACTGGTGAACTCAAGGTCCTCTCTTCGGTCGTTGCTTCGCAAGATGCGCTCCACCAGAGGTTTGGTGGCGTCGTGCCCGAAGTCGCCTCGCGTGCCCACGTCGAACGGATTGTGCCGGTCGTTGACGAAGCGTTGACGAAGGCCAACCTAACGCTTGCCGATCTTGATGCGATTGCGGTCGCCAATCAGCCAGGGCTGTCGGGGTCGCTGCTCGTGGGCGTGACGGCGGCCAAGAGTCTCGCACTGGCGGCTGGTGTGCCCTTGGTGGCGATCAACCACTTGCAGGCACACATCTATGCTTGTCGGCTGTCGAGTGGTCGCGACGTGTTCCCCTGCATCGGCTTGATAGTGAGTGGGGGACACAGCAATATCTATCGCTGCGATAGTCCGATTGATTTTACAGCGCTCGGCGGGACCATCGACGACGCGGCCGGCGAAGCCTTCGACAAAGTCGCCAGCCTGCTCGGGCTCCCCTACCCTGGCGGCCCAGCAATTGGCAAAGCGGCAGCGGCCGGCGATGCGAAAGCCTATGACCTGCCCCGTCCGTTGCTTGACGATCATTCGCGACTCGACTTCAGTTTTAGTGGGCTCAAGACGGCCGTTCGCTATCGCATGGTGGGCACTGGTAAACTCGAAAAGGGTAACCTCAATAAGGCCAAACACGATGCCGATCGAGAGCCCTTCACCGAGCAAGAAGTGGCGAATATGGCCGCGAGCTTTCAAGAAGCGGTCGTCGATTGCCTGGTTGGCAAAGCCGAGTTGGCGCTTCAGCAATCGGGTTACACAACGCTGTGCGTCGGTGGTGGTGTTGCCGCGAACCGCCGGCTTCGCGAGCGGCTCGAAGCCTCGTCGGCGAAACATGGTTACGAGTTGCACATTCCGCCACTCGCGCTCTGCACCGACAACGCCGTGATGGGGGCGATTGCGGTCGAACACCTGCGCGCAGGTAAGACCGATTCGCTGGCACTCGATATTCTGCCTGGCTTAGAGCGGATCAAGATCAGTCAGCGGTAGCGGAATTCACCACGATCAGCCGGGTTGTGCCTTCCCGCGAAGCTGAGCCAGGATATCGGCCGTCGACATTTTCTTCTCGCCCGCTTCGTCTGCCTGATCACTTGATGGTTCTGTTGCTTCACCGGCGACATCCCCGGAAGGTTCGGCGGTCGTATCGACAGTCGGACCGATTCTCAATTCCCCTTTGGAGATCGCCCAAATGTCGGCTGTGCTGAGCGTGTTGGCCTTGTGGTCGTTAGCGGTCACTTTGCCGCCGCGAACTTTGGCCCACTTACTACGTGTTTCATCGGAGTCTTCGGGCGAAGTAGGCTTCCATCCAGCCGGTTTTATGCCTTGAGCAATTGCGAAAATATCAGCCGTAGTTGGGTAGCCTGTCTCTTTCGCAGGGCCTCGCTGGGCGGCTATCTCACGCGCCCTTCGCAGTGGTTCAGGAGTGCACTCGGGCGGGATTGGTTCGCTGGTAACGCTCGTCGCCATCGGCTCGGTCGATTTAGTGGGCGCAGGAGTCGCTGATTCGTCGGTGGCCGACTTGCCTCTGCTTCCGCCCATCTGTCGCAGGATCTCGATGGGCGAAAGTCCGGCGGTGTTATTCGCCGACGGATTCGCAGCCACATCGCCACTCTTGGGAGCAACGGCGCCGGCCGCTTCGCTGCCACGTTTTGCGCCCATTTGCTTGAGTTGCTCGATGGGCGAAAGTTTGCCGGTTGGCGCTGGTTTGGGCTTCGTCGCCGGTTTGGCCGCACCGGCTTTCGTGCCGCCCATTTGACGGGCCATTTCCAGGGGCGAAAGTTTCTTGCCGTCGGCGGACTGCGTCGTACTAGGCTTCGGCTCTGCGTTTAGTGAAGTCTTTGCTACTACCTTTTTTGCCGGTTCGACGTCGGGCTGCACCGGTCTGGGTTTTTCGACGACTTTCAGGAAATCGAGGTCGATGTCGTACCAGCCGATGTCTTTGTGATGTTCGGCGAACTCGACCAGCGCGCGGCCATTCATGTTGACCGTTTTCACTTGCCCCACTGCGCCGACAAATCGCGAATGATCGGGGCGATCGCCCGTTACTTCGACAAACTGGTCGGTGTAGTCGCGTTTGAGCCGTTCAATTTGTTCGGGCGACATAGGGAGTGCCGTTTGGTCTTCTGTAAACTGGATTCCGCATCTCGATTCTCTCGCGACTGGGGGCAATTGACAAGATTCCGACGAATCATTGCGACGAATCGGCCCTGCCAAGATTCACAGGCATCGAGACATGTTGCAACGCGGGGGGCGACTAGCGATAATCGACGCTTAGCATTTACGGAATCACACCCGGAGATCAACATGAGCAGCGTAGCACGTTTAGTACTGGCGGCAGCCGTTTGCATTTCTTCGCAGGCTTTCGGCCAAGAGTATCTCAATGGCATCAAGTGGCAAGAGCCGCCGGTCGTTACACCAGGCAAAACCGACGACGCACCGCCGTCGGATGCGGTCGTGTTGTTTGATGGCACCGATGCGTCGAAGTGGAAGAACGGTGAAAACTGGCCCGTCAAAGATGGCTGTCTGGTTTCCGGGAGAGGCTACATAGTGAGCAAAGATGAATTTGGCGATTGCCAGATACATGTCGAGTGGTCGGCACCCACACCGCCGAAGGGCTCGAGCCAAGGTCGCGGCAACAGCGGCATTTTCTTGATGGGCAAGTATGAGATGCAGGTGCTCGACAGCTACGACAACGAGACCTACTTCGATGGTCAAGCAGCGGCCATCTATAAACAGACGCCCCCGATGGTCAACGCGATGCGACCACCGGGCGAGTGGAACACCTACGACATCTTTTGGACTTGTCCCAAGTTCGACGAATCAGGAGAGTTGGTGAGTCCCGCTTACATCACCGCCACCCACAATGGTGTGCTCGTACTTAATCACTTCGAGCTTTTAGGTGATACGCCCTACAATCGCCCGCCGAAGTACGAAGACATCGGCCCCAAGGGTCCGATCTCGATTCAAGACCACGGTAACCCGGTGCGGTTCCGTAATATCTGGGTCCGCGAGCTAAAGCCGGCGGTCGGTGAGCAAGTCCGCGAGCCGTTTCTCAAAAATGGCAACAAAGAGACGCCGATTACGGTGACTCGACCGTAACCTTACGACCCTACGTTGTTGAGATTCGATAGCTCCAACGCACAGTGCCTCGCGCTTGCCTGGTGTCAATCGGTCGCAAGGCGATGGTTTTGCTGTTGGTTTCGCCGGTAATTTCGATAATGGCATCGGCCGGTTCCCACCGCAGGAGGTCTGCCGAAGCGTGCTCGATTGCGTAGCGGGAACCCAGCCAGTCGGGCAGCAACTTCGTTCGACACGCAACATCAAACAATAGAGTGCCGGGCGATTCGAAAGACACGCTCGCCGACCAATAGCTAGCGCCTGCCATGCCAGTCAGAAACAGCACATCCCCCTGTTGGTGCACCTCCTGGACCGGTGGGCTGGGGGGCCAATGTTGTTCCGGCGTCCCCTCCACACTCAGGGCGGCGAGCTGCCGCAAATTTCCCTCGACGACGCAAATCTCGTGGCGAAAACGATCGCCCGTGCGAGTGTATTCAACTCGGATGCCCAAACCATCATTGTCGGTCGTGGAGAGCGAATACATCGTTCGTCGTTGATTCGCCATTTCATTTAGCCACCGTCGCCAGACGGTAGACAGGGTGGACAGGAAAGAGTTGGCTAGTCCACCGTCTTGGCGACGGTGGCTACATTGCTGCGGTGCTAATCTTCGTCATCATCGACGACGGGTTGCCCCGCTCGCCAACGGAGTGTCGCATCGAGAAAGCCCTGAATATCGCCATCCATCACCGCGTGGAAGTTTCCGATTTGAAACTTTGTGCGGGCATCCTTCACCCGCTGATCGGGGTGCAAAAAGTAGTTGCGGATTTGCGAACCGAAGCCCGTTTTCGCCTGCTGTTGGTACTTGGCCGCTTCGGCCGCTTCGCGGCGTTCTTCCTCGAGACCGGCCAGTCGCGCACGGAGCATCTGCCAGGCTGTGGCGCGGTTCTTGTGCTGCGACCGTTCGTTTTGGCACTGCACGACGATACCCGATGGCGCATGTGTCAGCCTGATCGCGCTATCGGTTTTGTTGACGTGTTGACCACCGGCACCGCTGGCACGAAACGTGTCAACACGCACGTCTTCTTCATTGATTTCGACGACCACGGCATCGCCAATGTCGGGCGACACATCGACCGCCGCGAAGCTCGTTTGGCGTTTGGCTTCGCTATTGAAAGGACTGATTCGCACGAGCCGGTGCATACCGCTCTCGCCTTTGAGGTAACCGAAGGCCATCGGCCCGCGCAGCTTTATCGTAGCGTGGTTGATGCCCGCTTCTTCGTTGTCCATACGGTCGATTAACTCGGCCTTATATCCATTTTTTTGAGCCCATTGCAAATACATCCGCAGCAACATTTCGGCCCAGTCATTGGCATCGGTGCCACCGTCGCGGGCGTTAATGGTGAGAATTGCCCCCGAGCTGTCGTGCCGCCCGCTCAGCAGCGCCTTAAGCTTGAGCGATTCGAGTTCGCCTACTAACCTTGTGACTTCGCCGACCGCCTCGGTGGCAAACGACGGATCGTCGTCGGCCATCTCGATCATGACATCGAGATCGTCAAGCGACCCCATCAGTTCGTCGATCGGATCGACAATCGCCAGCAGCCCCTTCAGTTCGGTCATCCGCTGCTGTGCGCGTTCGCTATCGTTCCAAAAATCGGGGGAAGATTGCTCGCTCTCAATCGTTTTGACCTGTGCCTTCTTGCTGTCGTAGTCAAAGACTGTCTCGAAGTTGAACGAGTGCCGTGCGGAGGGAGTGAGCCCGATCGATTGTTTCGCGGTCCATAGGAAGTTAGCTGAATAAAGTTAGCCCAGTCGAATTAGACAAATCGCGCTAGCAGAGCGCTTAATACTGTCGACATTCTAAACCCATCACCAACCGCCAGCGAGGGGCGTCGGTTGTTGGCGCTTACCGCCACTCCTAGAATGGTCTCTCTGGATTCCACCCGGCCCAAATCCCCCGACCCCCTGAACAATGCCCCGCGTAGTTTTAGCCATGAGCGGCGGAGTCGACTCCAGCGTTGCCGCGCACTTGCTGCTCGAACAGGGCTACGATGTCGTCGGCGTCTTCATGCGGCATGGCGAAACTTCGCCCGCCGTTTGT
>JBGSWC010000420.1:0-14694 GCA_041752635.1 Pirellulales bacterium
GCATGTGATCGGTCGCTCCGCTCTTCGCGAGCGCGGCCACGGCGCCGCCGTGCCCGTCGGGGCTCTCGAATAAGTGATCGGGCTCGTCGAGCAGCAGCTTGCCGGTCGCGGCATCGACGGCCGGCATGGTCCCTTGGCAAAAGGGGAAAAAGTCGTCGTCGGCCAGTCCAAACCGATCGTGTTTGGCCAAGAACTCAATTTGCTCTTGGTGTGTGACCGGGCTAGTCATTAGGTAGAGCGGCACCGTCGCACCGTACTTTTTGCCAAGCGCAATGACCTTTTCGATGTGAATTTGCAGGAGCGTCGCGTTCGAGACCGGCCCAATCGGAAACATCCCCTTAGGGTGCTCGAACCCAAGTCGACTCCCTTGTCCGCCAGCCACGAGAATGACGCCTATCTTTCCCGCTTTGAGCGCGTCACGCCCTTTCGAGATTGCGGCTGCGGGTGATATTCCTAGCTCACCGCCAGTGGGCGACTGACGGTCGGCACGCCGCATGGCGAGGGGCGGGCTCGCTCGGCGAGCCAACTCGGCAAAGTCAGGCTGATCGACCTCGCCGGCGTAGAGCGAAGCGATCAGCGCGACGTCGATGCCATCGATTTGAGCGGCGAGCCGATCGCGGCCAGCATCGTCGAGCGATTCCCAAAATTGCAGCAAATGGTCCTGGCCAAGCGGAGCAAGTTTAGCACGAAGTTTGTCGATCGATGGCATGGGGGCGTCTCCCGAGCAGCAAGTTTTAGGCGAGTGCGACTTTACGATTATGCCATAGTTCCCCCCTGCTCGACGAGCGCGGCCCCGACGCTGTTTTTTGAGCCTACCGTTGCTTACGTCGCCACCATCGATTTATACTACCGGTTCTACGCAATTTTGGTCGAGGTGAGCGCCGGTCGCGGGCAGACCGGTTGCGAAGTAATGGCCCCCCTTAGGAGAGCATGATAGTGGCATCGGATAATTATCTATTTACCAGCGAATCGGTCAGCATGGGTCATCCCGACAAAGTGTCGGATCAAATTTCTGATGCTTTGGTCGACGCCATCTACGCCGAAGAAATCAAAAACGGCGGCGACGTCTCCAAAGTTCGCTGTGCCATTGAAACGCTCTGTACAACAGGCCAAGTGGTCGTAGCCGGCGAAGTGCGCACGAACGCTTACGTCGACGTGCTCGAAATCGTACGCGAGACGATCAAGAAGATTGGCTACCACCATCCCGAAATCGGATTCAGCTACGATAGCTGCGGTGTGATGAACGCCATCCACAGCCAAAGCGACGATATCGCTCGCGGTGTCGACAAAGCGCGCGACGATGGTTCGAAGACGGAGGCAGCCGAAGAAGGGGCCGGCGACCAAGGATTGATGTTCGGTTACGCCTGTCGCGAAACCGACGACCTGATGCCGCTGCCCATTTGGTTGAGCCATCGCATTGTCGAAAAGCAAGCCCAGCTTCGCGAGAGTGGCGAAATTCCGTGGCTTCGTCCCGACGCCAAGAGCCAAGTCACCGTCGAATACGACCACAACGACCGACCGGTCCGCGTGCGGACCATCGTCATGAGCACACAGCATGGTGTCGAAGCTCTCGATGGCGATGTGATGAGCGACGAGGCGAAGCAGTTGCTCATCGACAAGGTCGTCAAGCCTTGTATTCCTGATGAATACGCGAGCGACGACATCGTCTATCACATTAACCCAACCGGTCGGTTCGTGATTGGCGGACCGCACGGCGATACGGGGCTCACCGGCCGCAAGATTATCGTCGACACCTACGGCGGACGTGGTCGTCACGGCGGTGGCGCATTCAGTGGCAAAGACCCCTCGAAGGTCGACCGCTCGGCCGCTTACATGGCCCGCTATGTGGCGAAAAATATCGTCGCCTCGGGTCTGGCCGACGAAGTCGAAGTGCAACTCGCTTACGCCATTGGCATCGCCAAACCGGTCAGCGTGCGTATCGACACGAATGGCACCGCGAAAATCAGTGAACGAGACTTGAGCGAGCTCGTTCGTGAGACATTCCCGCTGACGCCGCGTGGCATTATCAAGCACCTCGATTTGTTACGCCCGATCTTCTTCCCGACCGCACGCCACGGCCACTTCGGTCGTCAACCGGGCGAAGACGTTGAAGGTTCATTCACTTGGGAAAAGACCGACATGGCCGAAAAGCTCGCGAAAGCGGCCGAAGGCCTTGCCGCAGCGACAACCTAAACGCGATGGCGGTGACGCACGGATGTGCCTCCCTTCGCTATGAGGCAACATGCAGACACTGACACGTTCAATTCGACGTTTCGACGCAATCGCGCAAACCGTTCGCCGGTGGTGTTCTCGGACGGTTGGCGCCGTTGCTGGCGCGGTTGCCGCGACGATGGCGCGCGATTCGGCTGCCGAGCGCGACACTACGGCCGAGAGCGACGAGCACTCGTCGATCGCCGGTGACGAGACCAAAATAGCGAGCGAGCTCGCTCTCGGCAGCGACGATGGCCCCTGGCAAGAGAGTGGCGAAGTCGTGCTGCAACAGGTCATGCGCATCCGCGACTCCGGTGGCCAAGAGAGTGTCTACGCTACGTTGCGGGCCGAGTTCTTGGCCGGCCAACGTTACGCTTCGCTGCATGTGGCGTTTTTGCCCGCGTTCGCGGAGTTGCCGACGATCGCCGCCGAGGTCATCGAAGGCCCCTCGGCGGCTGTGAAGGTCGTGCAGGCGATGCACCACGGCGTCGAACTCGAAGTGCGACTCGAAGAGTCGATCGATGCGGCCGCGTTCTGTACAGTCGAAATGGCCGCCTATCCCGTACCGGCCGACCCCGACACGACGACTGATTCAACAGAATGACGCGACTCCGCATCGGTCTCGGCGAAGACACCCACCGCACCCAGCCGGGCGGTCCGCTGAGAATTGGCGGCGTGACGATTCCTCACGACCAAAGCCTCGTCGGCCACAGCGACGCCGATGTGCTATTGCACGCCGTGACCGACGCCATTCTTGGTGCGGCGGGCCTGCCCGACATTGGCGAAATGTTCCCCAACACCGACCCCGCCAACCGGGGCCGCGACTCGGGTGAGTTGCTTCAGGCGGCGGCCGTAGCGGTTCGCAAGGCGGGCTACGAAGTCGTCAACCTCGACTGCGTCGTCTCGGCCCAAGAACCAAAGCTTGCGCCGCACAAGCCAGCCATCCGCGAGGCAATCGCCGCGCTGCTCGGCATCGAGATTGAGCAAGTCGGCGTGAAGGCCAAAACGGGCGAACACGTCGGGCCAGTGGGGCGGGGGGAGTCGATTGACGCGCGGTGTGTGGTGCTGCTTGAGCAAATCGATTGACGCGCCACTCACGCCGCCAGCCGCCCCTCGGGCGTGCGTAAATCAAACAGCGAAAGCAATTCGTCGCGCGACAGCCCGCCACAGGCGGGAGCCGCTCCGTCGTCGAACACACTCGCGAATAGCTCGCGTTTTTGCTGCAGTATTTGGTCGATCCGTTCTTCAATCGTCCCGGCCGCCAGATAGCGATGCACAGTCACGGGGCCGGTTGCACCGATGCGATGGGCGCGGTTGATCGCCTGGTCTTCGACCGCCGGGTTCCACCAACGGTCGAACAGAAACACATATTCGGCAAACTGAAGATTTAGCCCGACACTCCCCGCGCCGTAGCTCATCAGAATGACAGGGGTGTTCGGATCATCGCGAAATTTTTCGATCACACCGTCGCGACGACTGTGGGGAACGCGGCCATGATAGGCGACCGTGTTGATGCCCACGAGTCCCTTGGCGATGCGGTCGAGCGTGTCGACCCATTGGCTAAAGACGATCGCTTTGCGACCACTGGCGACGCACTCTTCGAGTTCGGCTTGCAACTGTTCGAGTTTCGCACTCTCGCCGGTCACTGGTTCGAAGTTGCAAATCTGCTTGAGCCTGAGCACCAATTCGAAGACATGTGTCAGCGTCAGCTCCTTGCCCATGTCGCCTAGCTGGACAACACCATCCTGCTCGGCCCGTTGATACGTTTCCCACTGTGCCGACGTCAGATCGACACGAGGATCGCTGATGAGTTTCGGCGGCAGGTCATCGAGCACCTGGTCCTTGGTGCGACGAATGACCGAATCGCAAATGGCTCGACCCATCGCCGCCGGCTTCATGCCGGTGTGCAGCGTGCCGGGGGCAACGAACTCGAACAGGCCGACCAAGTCGTCGGCGCTGTTTTCGATGGGCGTGCCGGTGAGTGCCCAGCTTCGCCTGCGAATGAGCCCGCGCACGGCCCCGCTGGTTGCTCCACTGGTGTTCTTGATGCGTTGGGCTTCGTCGAGGACGACGATGTCAAACTCCAACCCCAATTCTTCGATGAACTGGCTGTCGCGGACGAGCGTTTCGTAGTTCACGAGGGTTAGCAGTGCTCGTTGCCGCCACAGGAATTCGCGTCGCGCTTTCGGCCCGGCAATGACACAAACGGGCAGCTCGTTGGCCCACATTGTGAATTCGCGTTGCCAATTGGTGACCAATGGTTTCGGACAAACGAGCAGCACCCGACGTGCTTGGCCACTACGCAACAGCAGCCGCAGCGCTATGGCCGCTTGCATTGTTTTGCCGAGCCCCATTTCGTCGGCCAGCACAGCCGAGTTGCGAGGCAATAAGAAAGCGATGCCATCGAGCTGATAAGGGAACGGCCGAAACGGCAAGTCGACCGCCACGTCGGCCAACAGATTCTCGAGCGGCGGTTGCAGTAAGAAACGCAACCGATCTTCCAGTCGAATCACATCGCGCGGCGGTTTGACCCGCGTCGACTGCTTGCGAGCCCGACGGCCTGTTTGCGACGGCGTCGTTGCAGGGCGCCGCCCGCCGCTCGCCGGCATCGCCACTGCCTCAAACTGACAGCTAGTGACCGCGACCGAAGGCAACACGACTGGCACACTCACCACCGGTGGCTGCGGAAGTCGCAGCTCGCCAGTGTCGAGACTTGCCACCTCAAAGACACATTCATGCGGCATCAGCATCCGCCCCTTCGTCTGTGTCCCAACTCTGGTTCGCCTCGCGAATCGCTTCGAGAATGCGATCGAATGGTTCGGCGAGCTCAACCGACTCGGTAAGTTTATTGACGATTGCGTCGGTGTCGCGACCCGATTTAATCGTTTCGTAGCAATTTCGTCCTTCGACTAGTCCATCGTCCGAATCTTCGGTTGATGCCACCACCAGCGCGACCGGCAGTTCGGTATGCGCCGCAAGTCCACGAAAGGCGGATTGGTTAACCAACACGAGATCAGGTTGCTGCCGAAGCTTCGCGAGTAGCGCGACGGCAATGCAGTCGTTGTAAAAGTGTGCCTCGAGCGATTGGCCAAAGAGAATCTCTTGTGCCCGGCTAATCTCGATCGGTGCGGTGCAATGGAACTCAAGCGGCCGGCCACGCAGGTCAATGACCAATAAGCCACCGACGAACAGTTGTGGGTCGAGCCGGGTGCTGGCGAGGTACGCGATTCGTTCATTGTTCGGCAAGGCAAACGTGGTCATGGTCGACGAGGTGCCAAGCGAAGGGACAAGAAATCGGCGAATTTGCTAGCAATGCCAGCGGGACGCAGACGAGTGGGACTCTATGTAAGCAGATCGACCTCATGACTGGCTCAACTTGAAACCGCTAGAATCATTACAGGCGCAACAACTTGCGCAACCGGCGGCTTAGCCGAAACCGTCGCGGAAAACGCGAATTGTTCGCCAACTGCACAGATTTATCGACCCAATGATGGAACGAAACCGAGTCGTCCATTACACTCAAGACTTACGCAGGGCGTGACCAATCGACGTGCCAACCGACGGCCCAACCGACGGTTAATCGCGTGCCCCAAGCGTCTGAAAAGTTGGGTTGATACCGAGAATGCTGACACCAACCGAATCGCGCTCCCGTCTCGGCGGGGGCATCGTCAAGTCCTAATTAAGTCACAGTCGCCCAGGAATTTGCCCCGATGTCCGACCACAGTCAGCCACTGGCCACCCTATTTTCGCAGGTCGACGTCACCAGCGGTACGCCCCACCACGCGTACATGCCACCGGCTCAAGAGCAAAACGAATTGCTCCGCGAAGTGCTCGCCGCCCAAGATCGCACCAATGAGTTGCTCGAGGAACTCATCACCAACATTTCGGCCAACAATCGCCAGCGGAACAACGAACTCACCCAATGGCGCGACGCCAATCCCGACCTCGCCGACAGTTGCCGCGAAGCGGCCGAAGCGCTCAGCCGGGTGCAGGTCGAGTACCTCGACCGACTGACCGACGAGATTAAGTATTCGCACGAAGACATGGTCGAAGGCGACTTCATGCTCAACGAATTCGTTGACCGCTATGGACCGCGGCTCGCTCACCTCAACGGGGTGATTCAAGTGCTAGCGAACTTGAGCGCCGCTCCGGGCCCCGCGCAAAATGCGTGAGCAATAAACGCGAGCCAGAGACGCTAGCGCCGGGTGTTGACAGTTCGCACACTCCGGAAGCTGACGCCTTGTGGCTCGCCTTGTTGTCTACTCGTTATCGTCTACTCGTCGGTGTTCTCGTCACCTTCGGCACCCACAACGGCACCAACCGGTTCGGTTTCGCTCGGCGGCGCCTCGATGCCCCTGAAGCGCAACTGTTTCTTTTCACCAACGGTAATGACGTCGACTTCGACGCGGTCTTTGCCAGCGAACTCGCCCTTGAGCAATTCTTCGGCCAGCGGGTCTTCGATGTAGGTTTCGATCGCGCGACGTAGTGGTCGGGCACCAAAGTCAGTGTTCGAGCCTTTTTTGATGATGAACTGTTTCGCCTCTTCGGTGAGCGCCAGCACCAAGCCTTTTTCTTCGATCCGCTTGGTAATCTTGTGAAGTTCGAGATCGACGATTTGTTGCAGGTCGTCGTTTTGGAGGTGACGGAACACGATCACGTCATTGCACCGACCGATGAACTCGGGGCGGAACACCTTTTCGATCTCGTCATTCACGCGGGCCTTCATGGCGTCGTACGAGGCATCGCCATCGGGTTTTTGAAAACCGAACGCCGATTCGTTCTTGATCGCCTCAGCTCCCGCATTGGTCGTCATAATCATGATGATATTGCGGAAGTCGACGTTGCGACCAAAGCTGTCGGTCAGCCGGCCCTCCTCCATAATCTGTAACAGCATGTTGAAGACCTCGGGGTGGGCCTTCTCGATTTCATCGAGCAGCACCACTGCATAAGGACGGCGGCGGATTTGCTCGGTGAGCTGACCACCTTCTTCATAGCCGACATATCCCGGAGGGGCCCCAATGAGGCGGCTCACGTTGTGCTTCTCCATATATTCGCTCATGTCGATCTGAATGAGCGCTTCGGAGTCGCCGAACATGAACTCGGCCAGCGCCTTCGCCAGCAGCGTCTTACCGACACCCGTCGGACCGGCGAAGATGAACGCCCCGGTCGGCCGCTTCGGGTCTTGCAGCCCACTGCGGCTACGCCGCACCGCTTTGCTGATCGCCTTGATTGCTTCGTGCTGACTGACGACTCGCTTGTGGAGTTCGTCTTCCATTCGCATCAGTCGCAGGCTGTCTTCGGTGGTCATCCGCGTGAGCGGAATGCCGGTCATTTTCGACACGACCTCGGCAATCACTTCTTCGTCGACAACGCCGCCGTTTTCGCGCGATTTTTCACGCCATTCTTTGTGAATCTGCTGCTTCTTCTTTTTGAGCTTGTCGGCCTGATCTCGGAGCGACGCGGCTTTTTCGAAATCTTGGTTCGCAACCGCTTCTTCTTTGTCGCGATTGAGCTGCTCGATTTCTTCGTCGATTTCCTTCAGATTCGGCGGCTTCGACATGCTCTTGAGCCTGACCCGCGCGCCCGATTCGTCGATCACGTCGATTGCCTTGTCTGGCAGACAACGACCCGTGATGTATCGCTCGCTCAACTCGACTGCCGAGCGAACCGCGTCGTCGGTAATTTGCACCCGGTGGTGCTCTTCGTAACGCTCGCGGAGTCCCTTGAGAATCTCGATGGTGTCCTGGGTGTTGGTCGGCTCGACCATCACTTCTTGGAACCGGCGAGCAAGCGCCGAGTCTTTTTCGATGTATTTACGGTATTCATCTAAAGTCGTCGCGCCGATGCACTGAATCTCGCCGCGCGCGAGCGCCGGCTTGAGCACGTTCGAGGCATCGATGGCCCCTTCGGCACCGCCGGCTCCGACGAGCGTATGCAGTTCGTCGATGAACAGAATCGTGTTCTTCGCCCGGCGAACTTCGTTCATTACCGCTTTGATGCGTTCCTCGAACTGGCCACGATACTTGGTACCCGCGACCATCATCGCGAGGTCGAGCACGACGATGCGGCGGTCTAATAGCAATTCCGGCACATTGCCGTCGACGACGCGCTGGGCGAATCCCTCGACGATGGCCGTCTTACCGACGCCCGCTTCGCCGAGCAGCACCGGGTTGTTCTTCGTGCGGCGGCAGAGAATCTGTACGGCCCGTTCGATTTCTTTTTCGCGGCCAATGACCGGATCGAGATCGCCTTTGCGAGCGAGTTCGGTCAAGTCGCGGCCAAAACTGTCGAGTGCCGGTGTGCGGCTGTTGCGCTTGCCGCGTGCTTCGCGACCAGTCGACTCTTCGTCGTCACCTTCGCCAGAGCTAGCTCCACCACGACCGCCGCGTTCGCCCTCGCCCCCTTCGATTCCATGACCGAGCAAGTTCAGGACTTCTTCGCGTACCTCTTCGAGCCGGAGCCCCAGGTTCATTAGCACCTGAGCGGCGACCCCCTCTTGCTCACGCAATAGTCCAAGCAAAATATGCTCGGTGCCGACGTAATTGTGGTTCAGGTTGCGGGCTTCTTCCATCGAGTACTCGATGACCTTTTTCGCCCGCGGAGTCTGGGGCAGTTTGCCCATTGTCACCATGTCGGGACCGCTCTGGACCAGCTTTTCGACTTCGAGACGGATCTTTCGCAGGTCGACATCAAGATTCTTGAGCACATTCGCGGCCACGCCGCTCCCCTCTTTAATGAGGCCGAGCAGCACGTGTTCGGTGCCAATGTATTCGTGGTTGAAGCGTTGAGCTTCTTGATTCGCAAGCTGCATAACCTTGCGGGCGCGGTCGGTAAATCGTTCGTACATGTTTCTCTCCGGCGTGCGGGCAACTTGTGCCTAGCGAGTGGGCTGCTGCTGACTACGGACCAAGTTGTGGTGTTAGTTCGCTGAGGTCAGTGTTTCGTATGACTATGTTTTCGCAAGCTAGGCAATTTTAGGCAACGTCCCCCTCCGGGGCCAATTGCGCTATCGAGCGTTTGCTAGGCAGCCTCGTCTTGTGGATTGTTGGTCATTGTGGACCACATTTCGTGGTTTTCAGCAAATTCAATTTCGCGGTGAATCTCGAATTGCCACGGCAAAGCGGCGTCGAGCCGCGAAATACGCCGCAACCGTCGCAGCGCGTCGGTCGAGCGGCCCATGCGTCGCCACAGTGTCGCGAGCATCAATTGACATTCGATATCGTCGCGATCGATTCGCAGTATATCGAGTAATAATTGCTCGGTTGCGGCCCAATCGCCAGCCAAATAGCTGGTTTGCGCCTCGCAGAACAAGCGAGCGATCTCTTTAGTTTGCTGATCTTGGGCCATTTCATCGGGGGTGGGATTCTCGGGATCGCGACGGGCCGCTTGGCGACGAAGCTCCCCTCGTGTCTCCCACAAAGCGGCTGTCCAAAGCAGTGCCAGCACTCCGGCACCCACCAACCGGGCGCGGGGGGGAAACAACTCGGGCCAGACAAAAGTACCGAGAATTCCCAGATTCAACAGCGCCGCGAACGCAATCGCGAGTGCTAAACCGGCCCACGAGCCGTCGACCCACAAATGGGGCAGACCGGGCCACAGGTAGGCGAACCAGGGAGCGCGAGTTGTTGCGGAGCGGCGATTCACAGTCAGCCGTTGGACCAGCGGATGGGGGGGTGGATAGCGGAATTCACTCAAACGTAGCTCGCAGCCACGGCCAACCGGCGAGTGCTGGCGACGTTTGCTAGCAACGAAATGACGGAATTCTGCGATATTGGCGAAGATACCGCTTACGCAGCACCGTGGCGAGAGCGGTTGAGGAGGCATCACTCGAAGTGCCAGCCCCGGCAATTCGTCGCTGTCTTGCCTAATCGAAACAATCGCGCGACCATTCGACGAAGCACACGTCGGGTGTCGATCTTCACTGTTGTTCGCCCCCCACCCCATCGTGCTGCGGTATGTCACGCCCCGCTGCGGCCTCGCCCGATTTCGACCAACTTGACGAATTGATTCAGCTCGACGGGCGGCACGGCGACGTGCTCGACCGCCTCGCTGAGCTGGAAGCTCAGCTCGAAGCGGTGTTGAGTGAATATGTCGTATCGGCGGCATCATAGCGGAATCGTAGCGGAATCGTAGCGGCGGCATCTTGCCGCCAATCATTAGCAACAGCGGCAGAATGCCGACCCCTACGAAAAAGCAAAGGGTTCACCGGTCGCGGCGATCGAGGCGGCCGCTCTTGCCAATCGCTCTCAGCAGCCGAAAGCCAAGGAAGAGGCTCACAGCGGCCCCAATTGCGCCGGGCAGGGGTACATTGTAGACTAGCCCCACCTGTCGGCTGATAAGCAGCGTCGAGCCGACAAACAGCGCGCTGGCCAACATCCCGAGCACCAGCCGGTTGACCGAAGGCTCGAGCCCACGGTGATCGAGGTGGACGTCGAACTTTCCCATCTGCACTTGATGGAGTATTTCGCGCATCCGCCGCGGAGCAACCTCGACGAGCCGCTCAACTTCGAGGTAAAGCCGCCGGGCCTTGCGAGCCTGCCTGAGTGGCGAGAGTCGGCGGCGAATTGCGCTCTTTTGCAACCTTGCCACCAGCTCCATCAAACAGAAATCGGGCTCGAGCAGCTTGGCAGTTCCTTCGAGCATGATGATCACCTTGAGCAGCATTGCGACGCTGGTTGGCAGGGCAATGCGATAGCGACGCACAATTTCGACAAAGTCGCTGAGTGCCCCCGACAGGTCGAATCGATCGATCGGTTGAAAGGCGTATTGGTCGACGAAGTCGACGAGGTCGGCCTCTAAAAGACTTTCGTCGAGGCCCACCGACACTTCGCCGAGTCGCATGACAATCAATGTCAGCCGATGGCTGTCGCGATTGCCTATCGCCATTAACATGTCTTCGACGTCTTCCCGCGTTGAATCGTCGAGCTGACCGACCATTCCAAAATCGAGCAATCCGATGCGTCCGTCAGGCAGAGCGAGCAAATTGCCGGGATGCGGATCGGCGTGATAGCGACCATGGCGAAAGACCATGTCGAGATAAAGCTCGGCCCCGTGGCGAGCGAGTCGACGCCTCGTGTCGACTTTCGAATCATCGGCGGCGAGATCGGCCAGTTTCTCCCCCGCGATGAATTCCATCGTCAGCACTCGTGGCGACGATAGCTCGTCGAAACACTGCGGAATGGCAACCCGATCATCCTTGGCAAAGGTGCGATAAAATTGCTGTTGGTGGCGTCGCTCGCGATCGAAGTCGAGCTCGTGGCGCAACATGCGGCGAAATTCGGCCACCATCGCCGCCGGACGATAGAGCTTCAAGTCGGGCGAACGTTCGGCAAGTTGTGCCAGTGCGAGCAAAATCTCGAGGTCGACGTTCACCCGCGACTGAATGCCCGCGTGCTGAACCTTGACGACCACCTCAGTCCCGTCGCGCAAGCTGGCCCGGTGAACCTGGCCAATCGAAGCCGATGCGAGCGGTGTCGCATCAAACGACGCGAACAATTCGTCGAGGGGTTTGCCTAGTTCCGATTCAATCGTCTCACGCACCGCATCGAACGGATCGGCCGCGACGTTCGACTGCAATTCGCACAATTCGTTGGCGAGGTCGAAGCCCAGCACATCGGGGCGGGTGCTGAGGACTTGGCCCAGTTTGATGAATGTCGGGCCCAGTTCCTGGAGCGCGAAGCGAATTCGTCGCTCATGTGACTCGTCGACGAGCATGTGCCCGTCGCGATCGCGGAGCAAGTTCTTGGTAAACGGAACACCAAGTCGCTGCAACCCGCCCGCAAGGCCATACTTGCTGAGCACTGCGATGATCTCGCGCCACCGCCCCAGGTGGCGATATATTTGTGGCAGATTGGAGATGCGCATGTCGATCGATGGGGGCAATTGGGGCTTGGCTTGTTCCAGTCTAGTCGCTGGCCGACGGACCTACCAACGCGAACTGCGCGACTTTCGCTACGCTAGTCGCTATGAGTGCGAAAATCGTTACAATACAAACTCCGAAGTAGACACTGACTCAACAGGGCACATGACTCGGCCGGTTGGTACTCCGTCGTTTCCGCGAAGGCGGCAATCTAAACACGTTGTTTCCAAACGGAGTTGAGTCGCCAGCCGAGTTCGCGCTTACCATGCTGTGTGTAGACCTTCCGATGCTGCGAGCTTTACAATCAATAGATGTGTACATAGCTCGATTCTCGCCTACGCGGAAATGACGAAGCGCATTGCGCCTTTCACTCCGTTCGTTTCACAGGAACCTCACCATGCGTCTTGCAATAACGCTTCTACTACTTGGTTGCTCTACGAATTTCGCGATCGCTCAACAAGCGAACTGGCCCCACTGGCGCGGGCCACAGCAAGACGGCGTCAGCGCGGCTACCAACTTGCCGACCAGTTGGGACGACAAGAACAACATCGCGTGGCGTGTGCCGCTGCCGGGCAGCGCGGGGGCAACGCCTGTCGTGTGGGGTGATCGCCTATTTCTGACCACAGCGAATGGCGAATCGCTCGATGTGATGTGTATCGCGACCGACGGCGAAGTCTTGTGGCAAAAACCAGTCACGCGCGGCGGCAACGAGAGCGTTCGCGGCAACGAAGGAAACTGGGCGAGTCCCTCGCCAACGGTCGATGCGAAGCGAGTGGTGGTGCTGATGGGCGATGGCACTCTCGCCGCGTTCGATCACGAGGGCAATCCTCAGTGGAAAGTCGATCTGCAAGAACTGTATGGTCGACTGAAGATTCAGTTTAGCCTGACCAGTTCGCCGATTCTCGACTCCGATCGTGTCTACGTACAGATTGTGCATGGCGAAGGCAAAGCCGACACCCACGAAGCCCGTGTCGTTTGTCTCAATGTCACCGACGGCAGCGAAGTGTGGGCCCACAAGCGGCTCACCGGCGCTCGCGACGAGTGCGAACACGGCTATTCGTCGCCCGTCGTTTATGACTTCGGTGACGAGAAGTTTCTCATCACGCATGGTGCCGATTTCACGATTGCCCACGATCTCGACACAGGCGAAGAACTGTGGCGACTCGGCGGACTCAATCCACAGGCTAGCTATCACCCGACGCTACGTTTTGTCGCCTCGCCCGGAGTTACCGAGGGATTGATCGTTGTTCCGACCGCGAAGAATGGTCCGGTCTTCGCCGTTACGCCCGGCGGCAGCGGCGACATCGCCGGCAGCGACCACATCGTTTGGGAAATGGACCGCAACACGCCCGATGTCCCTTCGCCACTCATTCACGACGGGCTGGTTTATCTGGTTCGCGAAACGGGCCAAGTGCTGTGCGTCGATGCGAAAACGGGCGAGGAGTACTACAACGAGCGGACCAGCGGTGGCCAACATCGCGCGTCGCCCCTTTATGCCGACGGCAAAATCTACGTCACTGCCCGCAATGGCGAAGTGAAGGTCATCAAAGCGGGCAAAGAGTTCGAGCTACTCGCCACCAACGAATTCGGCGAAGACCAAACGGCTTCGCCCGTGGCGATTGGCGATACGATTTACTTGCGGACGTTTGATACGCTGTGGGCGGTTCGGGATAAGTGAGGCAACATAATAGGTGAAGAATCGCGAGTGAATCGATGTGCTACATGCTATTTCTCGGGTCCAATCGTCAGTGTCGGGCAATTCCGTGGCACGATCAGACGCCCAGCTTTCACGTGTCGGATCACGACGCCTGGATTCCGCGAGTTTGCCAGCATTTTTCGAAGCGGTATGTGTACTACGTCGGTTCAGATAGCCATTGCGGTTGTGGTTTTCGTGATCTCGCCGACTCCCTCAGTGAGCATACCGGGGTCGAAGTCGAACCGGAGAAGGCCGAGAACCATCGCCACTTGCATGAATACGTCACTGAGTGCTTGCAGAATGACTCTGAGATTCAACTCTATTTTGTGTGGGACGGCGAAGAGGCCGAGGAGGCTGTAGCTACTTGTACGTTCTCCATTAATCAACTCGCTGAGTCGAATTTTTATCTACCCGAGAAGACCAAAATCGTCGTTGCAGAAGTGGCAAGCGAGTAACTGTAGACTCAGTGCGAAATCTGCGTTAGCGCCCACTCGGCCCGCTTACGAATCACATCACTCCGCCCACCGGTGGCGACTGCTTTGAGCTTCGCAGCATGCAACGCCGCAGCCGAACCGGCGCGACCGAGCAGTGTGATCGACCAGTACGCAATGTCGTCGCTCGCTGAATCGGCAAGATCGGCGAGCGGCGACAACTGTTCGTCGGGTGGCGGGCCGAGCGATTCGAGAGCGCTCGTGCACCACTCGCGGACTGCCTCGTCGGGCGAGGCTAAATGGTTGACCAGCAGCACGGCAGCCGGGCCGGCGTCGTCGGCGTTTTGTGCACACCACTCGGCAGCCGTGGCCTGGATTTTGGGGTCGCTGGTGGCGAGTTTCGTAATCGCTTGTTGAATGTCCATCGCTGCGCAGGGGCTAGGAGCTGGGTGCTGGGGAGACAAGTTGGCCTTCGTCGAGGTGTAGTTGCCTCGCGT
>JBGSWC010000421.1:0-19521 GCA_041752635.1 Pirellulales bacterium
CATCGACAAGATCCGCCGCCACTTGAGCGACGAAGAGCGGAAGAATTCAACGCAGAGATCGTCGGATGTCGCCCCCGAAAACGCCGACGGCGAGCGGCAACCAGGCGACGAAACGCCGGCAGGCGCAGCGGCAAAGCCGAACGGTAGCGGTGAACAAACAACTGGTCAGAAACCGGAAAGCAAAGAACCCAGCGGCGAAGGCGATCCCGAAGCGGGCAGCGAAGGAATCGATGGCGCGGGAGCCGAACAACCCGGAATCAAAGACAAATCCGCTAGCGGCGAAGCCAGCTCGACGAGCGCCGAGTCCGATACCGACCCAGAAGCGGGCGGCGAACCGGGGGGTGGCGATTCAACCGGTGAAGAAAACAGCGGCGGCAGTCCCGAAGCCCAACGCGATGCCACCGCGCGCGACAAAACCGACGAAGGCGACACCTCCGAGCGCCAAGGCGAAGACGCCGCCCAATCGCCCGGCACCAGCAAAAACGAATCCGATAGTCGCGGCGAACAAGGGGGCGACAAAGAGGGGGGCGGCACCGAAGGGGGGGGCCAACAGGCTCCCCGCGAAGGGACGGGCAGCGACGGCCAAAACCAAGCTGCCGACGAAGGGGCGGGCCGCTCGGCCGACGAAGGACCGGGTGAGACAGGCAACGAGGGGGGCGATGGTCCCGAAGCCGAGGGCCAAACCGGCACCGAGGGTGAACAACCGGGCGAAGGGAGCGAGCAACAGCCAGGCGGAAATAAACCGGGCGGCGAAAGCCAACCGGGCCAACCGGGTGAAGGCGAACAGGGCGATCCCAACTCGATGAAAAGCTCGCCCGATGCCGCTCCTGGGTCAATTCCGACCGGTGGCGATGGTGGACCGATGGGGGGCGACGCAGTCCCCGCCGGTGGCGAAGCCCTCGCCGGCGACGAGGCCAACCTCGACTACGCCCGCCAGCAAACCGACATGATGCTCGAACAACTTAGCGATCAACTCGACAACGAAAAGGTCGACGACGAAATGCTCGACGAGCTTGGCTGGACCGAACAGCAACTCCGCGACTTCGTCGATCGCTGGAAGACTCGCAAACAGGCGGCCGAAACGGGCGACGCGGCCGCCCAGGTCGAACTCGACGAAGCGCTACGCTCCATCGGCCTCGGTCGCGGCACCATCGAAGGGTCGACCAATCGCACCAGCGACAACGACCGCAACTTCAGCGAAGGCCAAAACCGCGCCGTCCCGAGCAAATACCGCGACCGATTGAAGTGGTACACCGAAAGCCTCAACCGCAGCCGCGAGTAGCCGTTCGTAGTGGCCGCAGTTCGTAGTGACCGCATTCATGCGGTCTCTTAAATGGACAGGATAACGGGATCGGCCGGATCGACGGGATTGGCTGAATTGATTCCAAATCTCATCCCGTCAATCCTGCCGATCCTGTCATCCAGTCCAACCACTAACCCGCTGAAGCGGGTTACTACCAGCGATGACCTTCAACATCAAAACGCTGCTCTACACCTTCGCCCTCTTGGCGAGTTGCCTCGCATTGCTTGGCGTGTGGGGCATTCTCGTGTGGCTGGTGGTGTTGGGTTTCTGGGCCTGCTGGTTTGGCAATTTTGGGGTGCCGATTGGCAATTACGTCGGTTGGTGCCTCCTCTCGGGAGTCGTCGTGATGCTGATCGTGCCAGCGATTCAACCTTCACGAACGCCAAGCCTGCGCAACATGTCGATGAATAATATGAAGCGATTCGTTCTCGGGATGCACCACCACCATGACGTTCACCAATCGTTTCCTGCTGCGTCCACGTTCGACGAAATGGGCACACCGCTACACAGTTGGCGAACACTCGTTTGGCCGTTCAACGAACAGGGTATTGCCTATGACATGCTCGATTTGAGCAAGCCTTGGGACGATCCGGGAAACAGTGCGCTACCATTAGACGCCGACTATTTTCAAAGCCCCCGCTTCACGGTCTGGAACACAACGTCTATGCACACCAACTACTTCGCCGTCGTCGGCGACGAGACGGCTTGGCCACCGGGTGGCGGCATTACGTTTGACGACATCACCGACGGCGCGGCCAACACCATCGCCCTGATCGAAGTCCCCCGCACCGATATTCACATGATGGAGCCGCGCGACCTGACAGTTGAGGAAGCCGTGCAATACCTCACTGGAGAGACAAGCGAAAAGTGGGGCTACACAGTCGACACCGCATTTACACGATCTGTTTACAACCGCCCCGAAAGGGTACTGATCGCCTTCATCGATGGCCACGTCGATTCGTTCGGCGTCATGGACCGCGAAACGGCCCTCGCGCTGCTCACACGCAATGGTGGCGAACAGGTCGACGCCGAAGACTACTCCGACGGCCGCTTCCGTCCGCGCGTCGTTCGTGAATACACAAAGTGGGAAATGGTCTGGGCGACCGGGCTGTTTATTGTATTGTGCATACTTCCGGGCTTTGTGCGCAAGCGACGTTCGTAGTGACCGCATTCATGCGGTCTGGGAGAAATGACAGGATCACAGGATCGGCAGGATTTACGGGATAAGCTTTGCGAATTTGAAACCCATCCCGTAAATCCTGCCAATCCTGTCATCCCGTCCAACTACAAACCCGCTGAAGCGAGTTACTACCAGCGGGTTACCACAAACGCCAAAAGCCGCCACGACGAATAGTGCGTCGTGGCGGTGGCGGGAATTTTAACTGCTTGCTAACTTCAATCGCTTAGAAGCTCGTCTTCAGCGGCAGTGTTGTCGCGTGACTGTTAAAGCGATTGGCCGGCGACGGGGCGTGGCTCACCGGGGTGGCTGGTTGAGCCGGTTGGGGTTGAGGTTGTGGTTGGGGAACTGGGGCCGAAGCGTTACGTCGGCTTTTGCCGGCTGACTTTTCCACCGGAATCATGTCCTGCTCGATCACCATCAGCAATTTGCTGATACAGAGCTTGTTCATGCTGGTGTGCAGGTCGTGGGCCTCGCTCCGCAGGTACTCGTGCATGCTTTGCGGAAGGCGAACCGTGATAACCCGCGTCGGTTCGGATTCGCTATCTCCACCGGTCTTCTTTTCGCGAAGTTTGACCAGCATCTTTTGGATCGAGGCAAACTCGTCCGACTTCTCGAACTCGGTCGAATCGTCGAACTGCGGAAAGGTCGAGCGGACCGCACCATCGACCCCGAGCACCTCGCGGAAGAAGGTGACCCAATCGGGTTCTTGTTTGTAAAGGTGCTCGGCTATGCGAAGGACTTGCTGATTCTTGCTGGCGGTAACGTGAATTGCGCCGTTACCTTCTACCTTACTAGCGGTTTGTGTCTCCATCTCGTTTCGTCTCCTTACTACTGGTCACTTGGATCCCACCGGGGAACGAACCGACGGTCGGCCCGCTTTTAGAAGCAGTTTCGCTAGCGGTCAAGCTGCATCACGTTTCTTCTTGCACTGCTTGCACTTACGTCGATTGGGGGCCGATGCCTATTCGCGTGCAGTGACTGCCCAAGCAGTGGGCACGACCGCAGTGCATAACTTCTGTGCAGCCGGCCGGTTCCCATTGCCCTCTGTGTCCAGTTGGCAAGCTGTGCCGGTCGCCAGGGCGATTGAGTCTACAAATCAAGGCCCAAATGACGAACTTGAGTTTTTTTTAGCAAGTTTGACGCGAGCTAGGCCGGGAGCGGCAAGCTATTCAGTCGCTTGCGGCAGGCGGCTTAGCCCACGCTGGCAGGCCAATAGCCGGGTGCTCCCGGGCATACGCGTGGGGGATTCGCCGCAACCGCCAACCGTTGCCCGGCCAGCGTCGCATCAATGCACTAAACGCATGACGGACGGCCAAACGTCGAGGTCCGCAATGGCTGATGAATATTTTGCATGATTGGGGCTGTCACCCCGTACCCGCCGAGAACTTGGCAGATCATGTGCCGGACCGCGAGCACCGAAGGTCGGAATCCTTGCTGACAAGGATTCAGAGCTTGCCGCGCTAGCGAACCGGTCAGAAGGCAGGCCGTGGCGATCGTCGCCACGTCACTGGTGGCGGTGGTGGGAGTTTGGTGATAGCGTTGTTAGCGATCAACGATCTTGCGGTCGAAAACGTGAGAGCATTTTCTTGAGCCTGACGGCTGGCAAGCGTTTCAAGCGTTGCGTCACAGGATCGACTTCGATGCCGACCGATTCGAGCGCCGTGACGCCTAGAATGGGTTCGGCATTTTCGTCGCCCATAACGACCGTGTTGCCGACACGCTCGCCCATGAATTCAAGTTCGGCAATGGTCACATCGACGCGAAATTCACTGCCATCGGCCAATTCGTAAGTTCTCCTGCCCCGGGCTGTCAAACCGATCGCTTCGAGATGCTTTCGAGGAACCAGCGAGTCTGTAGCGCCAGTGTCGACCAAAAATAACCCATCCCATTCGCGAGTCGGGTCGCCAGGGTTGCGAACCGTAACTGTCACATGGGTGACGCCCATTGCTGTTTCCTGCTGAGAGTTTTTTCGACTCCTCCATTGTACTGCCAGAATGTGCCGCAGCCAACAACAGCGGCTGTTTGCTTGCTCGCAAAGTTAGATATACCACATCGGCTCGCGCCGATTGGCCGCTTGCTTGACCAAATCGGCTAGTGTGATGTTGTCGAGGAAGTTCTGCTGAGCGAGCGTCGCGTCGCGCCACGCTTCGGCCAACGCGCGGTGCAGGGGCGAGTGGCTCTCGCTGGGTCTCGGGTTGGGCGAGGTTCCTTCGAGCGCAGCGACGACTTCGCCGAGGGTGATTTCTTGGGGCGCGCGTTCGAGCCTGTAGCCACCCCCCGCGCCGCGAATGCTGGCGACGATGCCGGCACGTTTGAGCTCGAGCAAGATCTGCACCAGAAATCGATGAGGAATGTCGTGGTCGTCGGCAAGTCGGCGAATGTTGAGTCGCTCTCCTTCAGCGCAACTCGACGCGAGCGTCAGCAGCGCGAGGACACCATATTCGACTTTGGCGGGGAGTTTCATAGAGAAGAGTCTAGTGTCGATAGTCTAGAGACTAGAGGAAAGTTCCGCTTCGCGATTTTGGCTGATCGCTGACAGTCTTAAATACCGCTGCCGTCGGCTTGGTCGACGGAGTGGAGGCCGCATTCGGTTTTTTGGGTGCCAACCCATCGACCGGCCCGTTCGTCGGTCGCCCCATCGGCGACTTTTTGGGTGCAAGGCCAGCAGCCGATGCTGGGGTAACCTTCGTCGTGCATTTTATTATAGGGAATATCCTCGGCCACGATTCGCGACCAAACACTTTTCTTGGTGGCATTCGCCAGTGGGCTAATTTTCACGAGCCCAAACTTTTTGTCCCAACCAACGATCGGCGACACGGCCCGGTCGGCACTTTGGTCGCGGCGAATACCACTCATCCAGGCGTGGCGGCCTTCGGTGCCGCGATGCAGCACCTTGATCTTGCGATCAAAGCAGCATTGATTGGGGTTCGCTTGGTAGAGCGGCCCGCCATGCTGGGCTTCGTACTCCGGCACCGAAAGTTCTGGTTGCAGCAATTCGACGCTAATGCCGTACTTTGCCATGATCCGCTCGCGAAGATCGAGCGTCGCTTGGAACTGATAGCCCGTGTCAAGGTTAAACAAATAGGTCTTGGGGGCCGTTTTGGCGATGATCGAGATCAACAAGCACCCCTCTGGCCCAAAAGCGGTCGCCATCGCCAATTTGTCGCCAAACCGCTCGCCGGCCCAGGCGATAATTTCGTCGGGCGTGGCAGATTCGAGCCGCAGGCTTGCCTCCGCTAGCTCTGCTAGCAGTTCAGGAGTTGGTCCGAGCTTGCCAGTCGAATGCGCCGGTTTTTCCGTTGCTTCGCCGGCTATTTTAGTAGGTGAAACGACTGGCATCGTGAATGTGGGGGCCGAAGTGGCGATGGCGGACATGTTCGCACCTGTTGGACTTGGTGCCGATCGGCATAATGTTAACAAACTACATAAACAAGGTCAACTATGTCGTTCTCTTACGCTTAACCATCGACTTTTGTTCCCTGCACAGTTCAGTTTTTAACGATCTTAGGCAAACCGGGACCCTCAATTTGCGAGCTTTCTGTGATCGGGCATGACTCGTCCAGTTTATTCGAATTCGCCGCGACGCTCGGCTTACGCCCGATTTTGCCTCGCTGTCAGCGAGCTTGATCGACGAAGAAAAGCAAGGTCGGCCGCCGCATTTCCGCCCTGAGGTTTCGCGACAACCGGCTCAGTTTTCGTGCGAGACTTTTAATTTTGAAAAGAGTTTGGCCACCGCAGCCCGGTTTGATACAATCCAGAGGCTCACCCCGCGCCGCTAGCTTTCCCACCTGGCGCACTCATGGTCAATCAGACTGTCAGATTTTTTGAGTTCTGAATCTGACCAATTGAATTGTCTCAGCCGTCAAAACTACTTAATGCAAAATTCTCTTAATCGTTATTCCCGAAAGTTCGTTCGTGGACTCAACGGGCTGTTTGCTTCTTTCATTTTGGTTGCGATGTCGTTTCCAGTCTGTGGAGCCGAGGTGCCGCTCGAATTGAGCGACGAAGTACGCGCGATTATCGCCAACCGCTGCGTCGATTGCCACAGTGGCGAGTCAGCCGAAGCGGGGGTGCACTTCGATGACTTCGCGAGCCTCACCACCGGCGCCAAGTTGAAGCTCCTCAACCGGGCGCAGGATCAAATTTTCTTTGGCCTTATGCCCCCGGCTGAGGCCGACCAACTCGACGAGCGCGAACGCGAGCAGCTCGCCGGTTGGCTACGTCAGGAACTTCGCCGTCGCAAAGCGTCAGAATTAGATGAGAAGCTGCGCGAGCCGGGGTTTGGAAACTATGTCGATCACACGAAGCTGTTTGATGGATCGGTCGATTCGAAGCCATTTACGTACGCCCGTCGGTGGTTGGTAAGTCCACAAATTTTCGATGAGCGGGTCAATGACGTCTTTCGATTAACGGACCGGGCACGTCAATCGACTTTCTACGGTGTCACCAATCCGTTTGTGTTGCCCGATCATTCGGGCGTTCGCGACTACGATAATGGCTCGCTCGATGGTGGTCATTTGTTAGTGATGCTCAGCAATGCGGAGTGGATCGCCGAGAAGCAAATTTTTGCCGCCATTCACGCCGGCAATGACCGTCGAGCGCTTGAGTTCTCGAATCCGAAAGACCGTTGGGTTCCGCCGGATTCCCCGCCTGAGTTTGTCTCGATCGTTCAACAGGACTCGAAGCCGACCGATCAAGAAATGATCGCCGCGATCGCTGCGCAGTTCGACAGTGTGCTGCGGAGGCAGCCGAGCGCCATGGAAGTGCAACGCTATTTGGAGTTGCTGCGGTCGTCGATCGAGATTGGTGGAAACGAAGCAGGATTACAGCAGATGCTCATCGGCGTGCTACTCGAATCCGAGTTCCTCTATCGGCAAGAATTCGGTGCTGGCGAACCCGACGAGTTCGGCCGCCGACCTTTGTCGCCCAACGAGGCCGCCCAGGCAATTGCTTATGCGATCGGCGACGTCGGACCCGACGAGTCACTTCAGCAAGCGGCCAATGCCGGCAGGCTTCGCACCAAAGAAGACTATCGCCGCGAAGTCGTGCGGCTGCTCAGCGACAAAACCTCATTCAGCGGTCCGGTCGACCCCTCGCTGAGTGGCAAGAACATGCAGTCGCATGTCAGCACTCATCCCAAGCTGGTGCGGTTTTTTCGCGAATTTTTTGGATATCCCAACGCAACGAAAGTCTTCAAAGATATCAAGCGTAGCGATGGTTATTATCAAAACCCCGAACGTGGCACCGCGGGCACGCCCGGCTTTCTGGTGAAGGAGGCCGATCGCATCGTCGATCGAGCGCTGGAACTCGACGAGAACGTGTTCGAATACCTGCTCACGACCGACGAATATTTCGTCTATCACAACATCGACAACGAGTCCGGGCGAAAAATCATTGAAGAGTGGACGGAGACATACGAGCATTTGAAAGATACAGACTGGAAGAACAATCCCGAGCAGGTCATCGAAGAGAACCTCGAATTCCTAAAATCAAAGAAGAGCCTTCGGATTGTTGGCGGTCAGCAGACACGCGAACTCCTTCGTTACATGTATTATTTCAGTGAGTCGATTGGTCGTGGGCGCACGCCATTCACGACTCCGTCGTTTGCACACGGCTACTATTATAACCATTCGCCCTTTTATAACTTGCCACCAACGCCGAATGCTTTTCGCTATGGCGGGCGACAGCCCGAGAAAGACCCCAAACTCAACGACACCGTTTTCTGGGACTATCCGGTTGAACAACCCTTTGCGATCGAGCACCGTCGAGGCCTGCTCACTCATCCTGCATGGCTGATCGCTCACTCCGGTAATTTTCAAACCGATCCGATTCGTCGTGGTAGGTGGATTCGCGAAAAACTGTTAGCCGACAGCGTTCCCGACGTGCCGATCACAGTGGATGCTCAAGTTCCCGAAGATCCGCATAAGACGTTTCGCGAGCGGGTCGAAATGGTGACGACCCAGGCTGAGTGCTGGAAATGTCACCAACAAATGAACCCGCTTGGTCTGCCGTTCGAGTCGTTCGACGACTTCGGACGCTATCGTCTGGATGAACCGCTGGAATCTCCCGAGAATTTCGTCGCCAGCTCAAGAAAGAAAAACGGAGCCGATATTTACAAAACGCGGCCCGTCAACACGGCCGGAGAATTGCGCGGGACCGACGATGCAGAACTCGATGGCGAAGTCGCCAATGCGTTCGAACTCATCGATCGTTTAGCGAAGTCCGAACGAACTCGTCAGTCATTCATCCGCCACGCATTTCGGTTCTTTATGGGGCGAAATGAGTTGCTTTCCGATTCCCAGACGTTGATCGAAGCCGACGAGGCCTATGTCGCCAGTGGCGGAAGTTTCAAGGCCGTTGTGGTTTCGCTGTTAAGTTCAGATTCGTTCATTTATCGCAAAGACCTCGAATCAGAGTGACCATTGACTTCGACGATCATTTAGCAAAGGTGGTCGCAATGAACGATTGATTGCAAGGATTCGTTTGATTATCCAACTCCATTAATGCGGCACTAACGTCAACTAACCGAAGGATCCAGCCATGGACACACGTCGTCACTTCCTCAAGTCCGGTTTGCTCGGAGCGAGTTCACTTGGTTGGCTTCCGCAGTTAATGGCGGCTTCCGCGTCCAACACGATATCGCCGCCGACGCGATTCATCTTTCTTCACAAGGGTAACGGATTGTTGCCCGAATCGTTGGCGCTGCCGACCTTCGACGACCAACAACGTGAAACAGAACGCAAGAAAGAGCCCCTCAGCGTCGATCTCGACAACCATGACTTACCCGCTTGGATGAGTCCACTCGAGAACCACAAGCAGAACCTCACGATCTTGCAAGGTCTTTCGGGCAAAATGTGTTCTACTGGGCATCACACTTGGTGTTCGTCGCTCGGTGCGTTTAAGGCGAACGAACGCCTTAGCTCGATTAAATGGGCAACGGTCGACATCGAGCTCTCGAAGATGTTTCCCTCGCCGTTCGGACATATCGAACTTGCTTGCTTTCCGAGTGGTGGTGGCAATGCGCGCGGTAACATCAACGGCATCGAAAAAGGATTCTCGGCGCGAGGTCCTCAGCAGCCGAACTATGCATTTGGTTCGCCGAAAATCGCTATGCAGGAGTTGTTCAAGTCGGTCGCCACCGACAAATCGTCGCAGACCAGTTATGAGCTGCAGCGCAACATTCTCGACTTCGTTGCCGAGAACCACGCCGACATGGCTCAACAACTGCGCGGCGTCGAACAACCCAAGGTTCGCAACTACGCCAACGCGCTCCAGGACATTCGCGACCGCAACGGTCGCGTCGAAGCCATGGCCGATGTGATTCGTCAGCACATGCCACAGCTCGACGCAAAGTACCTTGCCGACGATATCTCGACGGTCGACCGCCAAGCCGGTCACACCGAAGTGCTGTTGTCGTCGTTGATATCAGGAATGACGAACGTCGTGACGTTCACACTCGATGAACTCGGTACGTTGTATACGGGACTCGAAGGCATTGAAGGCGAAAATGTCAACCAACACGACGTGGGTCACGGCAAGGCGGTCGCGCAATTTAGCGCGATTGAGGTGCGAGAAAAGATTCGTCATCAGCATATGGATGTCATCGACACCATTGTCACGCGGCTCAAGAGTGTCCCCGAAGCGGGTGGCACCATGTTCGATAACACCATGCTGTTCTATTTTCCCGACAACGGCGAAACACACCACAGCAACGGCACCGAATGGCCCTTTGTGGTGCTCGCCGGCGACAACACGCCGCTTGAGCTTGGTCGCCGTTACATTCGGTTACCGGGCTACGGAGCCGCAGGACACAAAACGCTCGGCAACTGGTACACGACAATCCTCAACGCCTATGGCAACTCCATCAACCACTATGGCGCCCTCGATGTCGCACTGACGATCGACCAAAAGGGGCCGATCGAAGCCTTCCTTGCCTAGCTCGATCACGACCGGGCGACTTAGCTCCCGTTGTCACCCCGATCTGCTCTCCACCCGTTTTTCAATTCGCTACGATTTTCGGGTGGGTGAGCGTTTCGGTTCGCTTACTTGCTGGCTGATGTCGCTGCTTGATGATACTCGGCATTCGACACTTCGCGGAACTTCACCAGTTGTTCGTTGACAACGGCAATGGAGTCGAGATCGTCTTTACTCAGCATCCACGCGAGCTTGTGCTCGCTACGCAGGTCGGGATTTTCGAGGTCGTCGGTCGCCAAGCGGACCGTCAACGGTGCGATTTGACGGTCGAGCAATTCGCGGTTGAGTACGAGCCGAGGTCCAGGAGGCAAGCCGGTTGCTGTCAGGCAATTTAGCTCGGCGAAGGCGTTGTAGAACTCCACCAACACTCGCGCGCGATCGGGCGATGCGAGCGGCTCGGTGTCGACGTCGTACGAAAGTTCATCGCTGGCGAGTTTCAAGTTGTTGGTTGCTTCATCGAAAGTCGTCGTGAATTTCGGCGCGGCATGAAAGCGGAGCATCGCATCTTTGTGACCCATTGCCCAGCGGGAGAGCTTCGCGATGTAGCCATCGACGCGGTCGGTCGTCCACTCGGTTTTGACCTCGCGCGACGGATCGAGCAACACAAAACGCCCCGGCTGGTTCCCCTGGGGCGGGCTGTAGATCGTCGTCGACTGCGACACACCACGCAGGTCGTAGTAAACGCCATTGTGAAACAGGCTGACAGTGCGGCTATCAAACTCCTCGGCGTCGCCCACATAGATGAACGTCTCCATGCGAAAGTCCTCGGCGCGAGCCGGGGAAACGATGGCCAGAGCGATAACTAAAATGGCGAGTAGCGAGCGCATGGCGGTCCTCCATTGTGGGCGACACGTGGGTCGGGTGGCGCGGAGAGTAGTCGCATCGCGGCAATTCGTAAATAGCTGGCGTGGGACGAATGCTAGCTTGTTGCGTTGCCGCGAGCCTCTCGGCCCCAGGGGCGTGCGAGCGTCACGATTGTGGGCAGCGCGCGGTCGCCTTTGATCGACGGCAAGCGAGTGGCTGGGGAGTTTGGTACGATGGAGGGGCACATCGCGCGCTCGGCGATTCGCCTGGTTCCCGCGCGCGTGTCGTATCAACAGTCGTGGAGTCGCCGATGACATTCGCCAATTGCAATCGTGTCGCGGTGGTCGGGCAATGCGTTCTGGCGACGGTTGTGGCGTTCGCCAGTGACGTGACAATTGCCGACGAGCCCCCCGCGCCGGCAATGCCGCGGATTGTTGTGTCGGAAGACGGTCGTGGTTTTGTGTTGGCCGGAACACAACAGCCATTCGTACCGTGGGGCTTCAACTATCTGGGCCAACATGGCCAACTGGCCGAGGAAGATTGGGACACGCCTGCCGGTTGGGCGCGCATCGAGTGTGACTTTCGCAACATGAAAGCGCTGGGGGCCAACGTGGTTCGCTGGCATCTGCAGTTCGAAACGTTTATGAATAGCGCCGTCGAACCGAAACAAGACCAACTCGATCGCTTGCGCCGGTTGCTGCAGCTCGCCAGCGAGCATCGGCTCTATCTCGATTTGACGGGACTCAATTGCTTTCGCCGGGCGCGGATTCCGCCATGGTACGACGAGCTTTCGCAACGCCAGCGATGGCAAGCCCAGGCCAACTTTTGGAGTGCGATCGCAGCGACCTGTGCGGGCCATTCTGTGGTGTTTTGCTATGACCTGATGAACGAACCGGTGGCGAATAAGGCAGGTGCCGACGAGCATCCTTGGGTCACTGGCGAGCTGGGCGGGTTTCACTTTGTGCAGCGACTGGCGAATCGTCCCGAAGAGTGGCCCACCACGACCGAGCTCGCCAGCAGTTGGGTCGTTCAGATGGTGACAGCGATTCGTCGCCACGACGATCGCACCCTGACGACTGTGGGAGTCATCCCTTGGGCATTCGTTTGGCCCGCTGCGAAACCGGTTTTTTACACCGCGCAGACCGCGGAACAGCTCGACTTCGTAAGCATCCACGTCTATCCGAAATCGGGCCAGTTGGAGCGCGAACTCAAAGCCCTGGCGACCTACTCGCTAGGCAAGCCGGTGGTCGTTGAAGAGATATTTCCGCTTGCTTGCACCATCACAGAACTCGACACTTTCATCGACGCGGCTGACGGACAGGTCGCCGGCTGGATGGCGCATTACTTCGGCCACACGGTCGACGAGCACCGCCATGGTGCGGAACCGGGCGGCGCAGTGACCGCGAAATTCCTGGAGTATTGGTCGCAGAAAAAGTAAAAAGGGTCAGGTCACTCTTCGCGCAGATTTACCCTGTGACCAACGCGACGACCTAGAGCTGAGCCCCGACCACTTTTTGTCGGCGATGGACTTGAATCAAGCAACGGTTCCCGACTTTTCTTCCATGCTGCCGATTTCATCGTATTCGCCCGATCAGAACCCCGGGGGACCAGAATCCCGGGGGACGGTCATTTTAATGGAAGTCCGCGAGTCGTCGCCACTTGTTGCTATAAAGCGATTTATCGCCGACCGGTCGGGGCAGTCGTAGATGGCTGACTCTCGATTGACCCAGAACTATACCCCCCGCTGGCAATGGGCCCGGTTTTCGGAACGGATGCCTGTCCCCGTTTGGTTCTCGAAGGATGAGTGTCCCCCGTTTTCCGCCCGTTTTCCGGGAACTGTTAAACAACGTCATAGAACTCGACCGATTCCACATCAGTGTACGGAATCGATCCCATAATGACTCCACAATTGGTTGTGGTGAACCCCACGTCGCAGTGGCGGATACTTATCGACTGAAAGTGTTTAGTATCCGCCGCCCAAAAACCAAAACGCATTTCCTGACCGGCGAACTGGAAAGTGATTGGCGAAAACACGGTACGAGGTGGGCCAATCTCGGCCGTCATCGGCTCCGTATCAGACTTTCGATGTACTCGGCAGCCGATTGGCGATGTTGACTTCTTTTCCCCGTAGGTCGCACGATCGACTTTGTCAAAATTGAGAGGCATAAGCAATTCTCTCAGATCAGGCACGTCAAACGGTGGTAAATTCGTTTCATTTTCAGCGGCAACCCAAACGGCACGTACTTCCCGTTGTTGCGAATAAATCTCGCTTTTCGCAAAACACGCAATCGTGGGACGCGAAAGAATCTGGTTGGTTATGCAGTCTCGCGAAGGGTTGCGTTCGATGATTTTTCGATCGTCGTTGAGCATATACAAACACGAATTCGCGCCGACGAAACGCATTGTAGAGGATGGAAGCGACGCCGTGATGCAATCACAAAAGCGTTCTACGCCATTAATCATCACGCAAACATCCTTCGTCTTTTCACTGAGAGCCCACTCGAATGAGTCTGAGAAGACGTGCCCCGTCATGCAGTAAGCATGACACTTTGACCCATCAATGCGGTGGGATAAGACGAGGTCATTCTCCTCAACGAATTCGTACGGCTGTCGCATGAACGGAAGTAATCCGTCAGCATTTTTCGCAAATCCAACATAGCGATCGTATTGATTACAGATGTCTATTTGTCCCTCTCGCGCATCGTAGAGTAGACCTGGGTTTGAACGGCGATTGCGAAAACTTTCGAGTTTCGGTAGGTACACATTGCCATTTGCGAGTAGCGAGTTCGCGTGCGCAGACGAGAGGAATTTGAATGCGGGAAAGTGAATTGTGACGGTCTCGTCCGAATAAAAAAACGCGCTATTCATTTCACAACTCCATCGTTCAAAACGCACAATGTTCAGCGTGCGGAACCAAACGGGGACAGGGAAAGCGCCGGGCTAAACCGGTTCGGAGTCAGGAACAGAATCCCGGGGGACAGTCATTCTAATGGAAGTCCGCGAGTCGCCGCCACTTGTTGCTATAAAGCGATTTATCGCCGACCGGTTGGGGCAGCCGTAGATGGCTGACTCTCGATTGATCCAGAACTATACCCCCGCTGGCAAATGGGTCCCGTTTTCGGAATGGATGACTGTCCCCGTTTGGTTGTCTGTCCCCGTTTGGTTGTCAGGGAACTACCGTTCGTCGAATTTCGTCTATAATCACGGCAGAGTCATCCCGAGGCGTCGGACCTGCGCTGCGAAAGCTAGGTTTTCGGAATCTTCATTCAGGTTATGTTTATTCGAGAGGTACGTGCGATGACATTTATGAAATTGACTATGTTGATGGTATCTGCCGCTTTGCTGGTTGGATGCAATGCAAAAGACAACGATGCCCCGTCAACGGACCCGGTCAAGCCCGAGACGAACACGTCGACCGAGCAGGATTCAGGTGACAACCAGCCAATCGACCTACCCGAATTCGATTCGCCAACACTAGATCCACCCGTATTCGATCCACCGGCGAATGAGCCACCTGCCGACGAGCCACCTGCCGACGGCTCGGTTGCGGCAGCGGTTCGCGTCATCGACGTCGATCCGGCCGAGAAGCTGGAAGTTCGCCATTCAATGATCGGCTTCCGTAACACACTGCTCTTTTACACAGACAACGATCAACAAGCAGTTCTCACACTGCTGATCGATAACGCTGACGAAACGTTTCCGGTCAAGGGCACTGTCTACTTGTTCGACGAAGCCACAACCGCAGAAGCGATTGACAAGTGGATCAACAATCAGCACTCCGATGGTCTATTCCCGGACGTTCCTGAGCCGATCTCCCAAACTGAGCTTCCCGAAGAAGTCTGCCAAGTGACTTCACACGAAAAAATCGGCACCGAAACCAGCGAAAGCCCTGTCAATCCTGGTGAATACGACGACTACGAAGTAAAGCTGTCGGTCAAGGACTACTCCAATAACGAAAATTTCCAACTCACTGGCTTCGACGATACCGCTCACGTATTCATTAAAAGTGAATGAGCCTACCGCGTTGCCGGCGTTGCTAGCGCGGATAGATTTCGAGCTCGCGGATATGGAACCACTTCTGCCCTTGCGGATTGCAGATTTGGGCGTAGCGAGCAATTGGTAGGAAGCAGGGTAGGAGACTTAGTGGCGAGGACGACAAAAAAGGGGTCGGGTCCAATACCGTTCGGCACGTTCACCAAACGGGGACACTCATCCTTCGCGACTCAGACAGCTCGATCCCCCCCACGCACGACTCGCAAGCCAAAACAGTGGTCTACGTAGTGCAGGCTCCCAGACTGTGCAAATACAGGGTGCGTCAATTCACACAGGCTAGGAGCCTGTGTTACGGCCTCGCGTGGTGGCCAAAAATCGTTGTCGAAATTGGCCGCGCGGTGTGGTAGAAAGGGCGTACATGAAAACGTATTCGATGCGCTGCGCTGCACAAGCCAGCGGGTGGCACCCGGTTCGGCAGGAGCCTCGCCCTCCCGTCAACGTCGCACGCGCGAGGACGCCCATGCTACCAACCCTTTCCACTCCACTCTCCACTCTCCACACTCCACTCTCCACACTCCACTCTCCACACTCGACTCCCCAAAATGGGTTTTGTCAAAAACGTCGCCAACTTGTCAGTCAAAACCCAGGTACGAAATTCACGGGCGATGTGCGAAATCGACTGGAAAACCAGGCGTTTTAAGGATTTTCGAGCGAGACAAAATGCGGGGTTTTGTCCCCTCCAATCGTGTTTGCCATTTCGGGGTCAAAACGATCAAAACCAACAACGAACAAAACCGAGGACTCGCAGACCGGCTGCGAGATCAGTGGGACTCGCAACTTACGCAACCCTGCGCGATTGGCAAATTGAAGAGAGCCGACGTTACCAGCCGGGCTCCCCTGTTTCGGGCGACCGCCGTGGGCAAGCAGGGCGTCGCGCGGAGCCGAAAAACGGCCTTCGCGAACCCCCCTCGTGGCCGCTTGATGGCGAGCGGGCAAAGGCATAGACTATGGGGCTTGTTTGACAGTATCGCGCGGCTGGTGCCGTGTGAAAATCAACGCGGGACGTTACCATGACCATCGATAAAAGCCTGAAAATCAAGCGCGGTGCCAATCGCAACCGCAGCGTGTTGACGCGTGTCGAGCGCGTGAATCGCCTGATGGAACTCGAAAAGTGGCAAGAAGGGGATTCGCCCCTCGGCATGCCCAAGGTCCGCGTCCGCAAGCTACAGCTCAAGAAAAAGAAGAAGACCAAGGACGAAGAAGACGCCAAGTAAGCGCGTCGTGGTCGGTAGCGAAAGCCACCAGGGCTGTTGGCGAGCACCGAGCCATTGCCAAAGCCGAAACTCTTGGCGAGTTTCGCTGTTGGATTCTCACATTCGCGGGAATGACTTTCGCCTGAATACGGCTAAATGCTATCGAGCAACTCGGTGGCGGCTTCGAGTGCTTCGTCGCGAGCCGGCAGAAAAACATCGTCTGGGGCTGATCCCGATTTCTGTCGCGAGCGAATCTTGTCGGCGAGCCGATTTTTGACTTCGTCGACCGAGATTGGTGGCAAGATCAAGTCGCGCTGGCCCGCGCCGAGGCTATCGATGTAGAGCACGATGAAATCGTGTTGTTTGGCCAGCTCGCTCAGTTCGCGTGTCAACAACAGCAAATCGGTGGAATTCATTTCACCGTCGACGATGAGCTTCGAATTGATTTGTTGGAGGCCGCGCTCGTAGCCACTCGATCGAGCTACGAGTTCGGCAATGTTGACCTCAGGTTGTGTCTCACGCGAAACAAAGGTAGTGGGCCGCAGCGCCACTCGCGGCTCCGGCTGAACGCCGGCAATCGTCGCCGGGCTCGGTCGCGTTACCGGTTCTGTGATGGGATCATCGACGAACGGGTCGGTCGACTCGATGCGAAGGGGACGCGTCGCGGGGTGGTTCTCCCAGGGGCTGGCGGTCGCCCGCGGCGTGGCGGTATTTGTCGGCGTGGTGGCGAGGGAGTCTGCTGGTGACTTGGAAGCAATCGCTTCGCGTGCACCGCGCGCACGATCTGGCGTTGAGTCATTGGCGTCAGGACGGACCAACGGACGGGCCCCCGAAATGGAATCGGCGTCCCGGTCACGATTACTCGCATCAGCGGGGAGTGGTGGCAACGATTCGATGGAGCCCGACGAAAGTTCAACCGCCGAAAAATCGGGCGCCGTGGGCATGGCGGTCCCGCTGCCGGGCATTGATGCCCGCAGTGCTTGTTGGAGCCAAAGTTCCATGATCGCAAACTCGGCATCGCCGCGCGGCGAAGCGTCCCACAGTTCTATCGCCTGAGCAAGCGCGTCGTAACGAATCTGGGAGCGACGCACGTCAAAACGCGCGACGAGTTGTAGCTGTTGATTGAGTCGGTCGACGGTCACCTGCAACTCGCCGCTCCGGTCCTGAGCCGACACAAGGTTTCCGAGGCCGAGCGCAAGGGTGGCGACAATAAGAAACAGACTGGCGAGCTTGGCTGTTTGATACATGGAGAATTCGATTGCAATGGGGCCGGACGAGTGATGAAGCATGACCTAAGTTACCGCCTAAACTTAGACCCGTTCCCCCCCGTGTCAACTATTTGGTGGCTTTTTGCCTCGTTTCAAGCGAGCGAGGCCCCCGTCGCGAGGGGGCGTTTAACCCTTGTTTTTCCGATTATTCCGGTGGTGTCGGTGCTCGATTTTTGCGTTGGAAGCCAGGAAAGCTGGCACCCATTGGGGTTATTTTGAGAAAAGTTTCGCAGTTGCCAGAAAGTCGTCTTGACCGTCAATCGGTCGCTCCCTATTCTCCGCCTCACTTGAGCAACGCGGTTCGTGGGTTGCTCAACACCAGACAATTCGACTCCCCCTGACGCTGCCCGTCGTGTTCGTTCCCCCCGGCACGGCTGCAAGAGCGTCCAATCGCTCCCGGAAAAGTCCCGTATCCTTTGCCCCCCTGGGATACAAGCTTTTCTGGGAGCTTTTTTATGCGCTGCCGATTAGCTGGCACCACGGTTGTCGGCGTTGTGCTGCGCGAAGTGCGTAGCTAGAATCCGCCCCCCACTCCCCTCTTTGAACTTCACTTTGTCACCCCGCCCTATCGGAGCGTCCGCATGCAAGCTGCCCTCCGCCAACACAACTACACGCTCGACCCCGAGGCTCAATTGGCCGCCGGTCGCGAGGTGATGCGACTCGAAGCAGTCGCGTTGTGGAAGCTCTCGCATAAACTCGATGCCGCGTTTCAGCGTGCCGTCAACCTGCTGTTGCTCACCAAAGGCAACGCGCTTGTCACCGGCATGGGCAAGGCGGGGCACATCGGACAAAAGATTTCTGCCACGCTCGCATCGACGGGGACGCGGAGCCACTTCCTTCACCCGGGTGAGGCCTTTCACGGTGATCTCGGTCGCGTTGGTCCGAACGACTCCATCATGATTCTCTCGCAAAGTGGCGAGACGGGCGAGATCGTGCAGTTGCTCGAATCGCTCGAACGGATGAAGGTGCCGATCATTGCCATCACCGCTCGTCGCGAAAGTACTCTCGGTCAAGCAGCCACCGAAGTCATCGAACTCGGCACGCTCGAAGAAGCTTGTTCGTTGGGACTCGCGCCCAGCACAAGCACGACGGCGATGCTGGCGATTGGCGACGCGCTGGCGCTGGTGGTGAGCAAGTTGCGCGGATTCCGAGCCGAGGACTTTGCTCGCTTTCATCCGGGTGGCAGTCTTGGTCGCAAGCTGCGGCGTGTCGAAGAACAAATGCGGCCACTCGCGCAGTGCCGAGTCGCAAGCGACAAGCTGACGGTTCGCGAAGTCGTGGTGGCGTGCAGCAAGCCGGGCCGTCGCACAGGTGCCGTGATGCTTGTCGATGCCGGAGGACTGCTCAGCGGACTTTTCACCGACAGCGACCTCGCGCGCATCGTCGAGTCGCGACGCGATGCGTCTTTCGACCAACCCGTGTTCGATGTGATGACTCGGAAGCCACTCACGATTGAGCAAGGAACCCGCACGCAAGAGGCGATTGACTTGATGGCTCAGCGCAAGCTGAGCGAGCTTCCCGTCGTCGACGGCGAAGGTCGACCGGTCGGGCTGATCGATATTACCGATGTTGTGGCCCTACCACCGGACGACGACGAAGCACCGTCCACCGCGCCGACGACGACTACGATTCGGATTTTCCCGAGTGAAGACGTATTTGGCGGCGGGCATTAGATTTTGATTTCATGTAGCGGCAGTCGCCAAGACTTTCGGCGAAGCTGACGAGGCTCCGAAAGTCTTGGCGACT
>JBGSWC010000422.1:0-13040 GCA_041752635.1 Pirellulales bacterium
ACCGCCGCCACGCCCGACCCCAGAAAGACTTCACAACAATGCCAATCAATCCCGCCAACTCACACCGCCAGCCATGCTGGACGACTTGCCGCTGCGCGGAGAAAAACACATTAATTCGTATTCGAGAACGCTTGTTTAAGGGCTAGTGGGTTGTGTGCCTATCTTGGCGGCCGCGCTGTCGAAGCCCGCGGCGTTCAAGTGTCACATGATCGATGTCGGCCAAGGGGCGTGTGTGGCGATCGAATCGCCCGCTGGTCGCGTGATGCTTTACGACGCGGGTTCGCTCGGCTCGCCTTACGCAGCGACCGAGCGGATCGGCAATTTCCTTTGGTCGCGTGGGCACCGCCGTATCGACGCGATTGTCATCTCCCACGCCGACGTCGACCACTTCAACGCCGTGCCGGGGCTGGTCGAACGGTTTGACGTGGGCGTCGTTTATGTATCGCCTCACATGTTTCGGCCCATCGATTCGCCGACGCTCGCACCGGCCCCAGCGGCGCTCGAGAAGTTACTCGCCGACCGAGGCATTCCCGTGCGCGTCATCGAAATGGGCGATCGACTCGCGATCGACGAACACTCAACAGCCGAGGTGTTGCACCCTGGACCGCTCGATATCGCCGGAGGCGACAACAGCCGCAGCGTGGTGCTGGGGGTCGAGTTCGCCGGAAAGCGAGTGCTACTTCCCGGCGATCTTGAATCGCCCGGACTCGATGCGGTCATTGCCGACGAGCCGTATGATTGCGACGTGCTGCTCGCCCCCCACCACGGCAGCCGCCGCAGCGACCCGCCGGGCTTCGCCCAGTGGAGCTCACCCGAGTGGGTCGTCATCTCCGGCAGCCAAGACCTGGGCATCGCCGAAGTGACTGACAGCTATAGTCAGCGTGGTGCCGAGGTGTTGAATACATCGGTCGATGGTTGCGTGTCGTTCGAGTTGAGTAGTGAGGGAGTTGAAGTCTCGACATTTCGATAAGGTATGAAGGAGCGAGGATCACCAATGTCCATTAGTCACGAGCGTTTGTGGCAAGTCGTGACATCGCAGCACGAATTGCATGATTTCTCTATCCACGGACCAGACCATTGGCGGCGGGTGGAACGCAACGGGTTGCTGTTAGCAACGACGACAGGCGCCGATGTAGACATTGTTCGCCTGTTCGCACTATTCCACGACTCGCGCCGCATCGACGATGGATATGATGAGGGGCACGGCGCTCGTGGTGCGAAGTATGCCAAGACGCTGCGAAACAGCGAATTTGAAATCACGGATGCACAGGCCAATTTGCTTTACTATGCGTGTACCTGGCACACTGAAAGGTTGCATCATGACGACCCGACAATTGGCACCTGTTGGGACGCCGATAGGCTTGATCTAACACGAATCGGCGCTATTCCAGACGCGCGTTTTATGAGCACCGAGATTGGTCGCGAAGTCTGCCGATACGGCTCGGTTGAAAAGTATTTAGAGTTCGATCACAGGAGTGATGCGTAGAAAAACGCTACCGCTCAGGGCAACTCCGCAAAATTCTTGAGCACCGCCAGCCCAACCCATTGGCTCTTCTCGGGGTGAAACTGTGTCGCGAACAGGTTGTCTTTGACAATGCTCGCGCAAATCGGGCCGCCGTAGTCGGTTGTTGCCGCGACGATCGACTCGTTGTTCGGCCTACAGTAGAAGCCGTGGACGAAATAGAAAAACTCGCCCTCTGGGACCCCCGCGAACAGCGGCGAGGGAGTGTGGTAGTCGAGCGAATTCCACCCCATGTGGGGCACCTTGAAGGAGCGGGGCAAGTCGAACCGCTCGACGCTACCAGCGACAAGTCCCAGGCCTTCGTGCTCGCCATCTTCGTGGCTGACGTCGAAAAAAAGCTGCATGCCGAGGCAGATGCCGAGCGTTGGCTTGCCCGCAGCGATGCCCTCCTTGATCGGGCCGATTAACTCTCGCGAAGCGAGTCCCTTCATCGCGTCGCTGAACGCTCCCACGCCTGGCAAGATCAACTTGTCGGCACGATCAATGTCGTTCGGGTCGCTAGTAATGACAGCTTCGGCATGTCCGACCTTTTCGAGCGCTTTCTGCACGCTCCGCAAGTTGCCCATGTCGTAGTCGATGATGGCGATCATGGCAGTAAGATGCACAAAGGAGGCGACGGTCGACGACTTCCGGTTCCGGCAAAAGACCACTGTGGATGTAGGGACAATGCCAGTTAGTCGACACGCCACGACAGTCTTTTCAGTGCATTGAGAATAACTGCACAGCGGAGTAGTTCAAGGCTCCAGCAGTTGTCGCCAACTGCGTCGGATGTGCCGAATGTCGCGTCCGACGCTACTACGGCAGGTCGCTGGGGTTGGTATAATGCGGACACCACAGAGACATACTCCAATACATTCGAGTTCACCCAATGCACGCAATTTTACGCAGCTTTGCGATCGCCCTGTTACTCGCGCCTTTCGCGATTGCTGACGAGCCGATTTTCTCGGGGCCTCAGGTTGGCGAAGAGTTAATGTCATTCGAGGCACAGCCGGCCTTCGGCCAAGCTGAAAAGGTCGACGTTCTTGAAGGGACCGCCGAGTCACCCTTGCTGCTGGTGTTTGTTCATCAAGTAACGCGGCCGTCGATTGGACTTACGAGATTGCTAATCGATTTTGCAGCAACGAAAGAGAAAGTTGGACTTAAATCACGATTGGTCTTCCTTACCGACGACCCGGTTGAAACCACCGCCTTCTTGCAGCGGGCGCGACGGGCGTTGCCCCAAGGAGTCTCGCCGCTGATTTCGACCGAGGGCATCGAGGGGCCGGGGGCTTATGGGCTGAATCGAAAAATGACGTTGACCGTGCTGGTCGCTTCGAAAGGGGTTGTGACAGCCAACTTCCCACTCGTACAGCCCAGCATCCAAGCCGATGCTCCCAAGATTGGACACGAGATCGTCAAAGCACTTGGTGGCAGCGAAGCGCCCCCGTTGAAAGAGATGGGCTACGAAGAGCCCCGCATGGCGATGCGGCGGGGCGAACAACAACCCGAGCTCGACGCCCAATATCGCCAACTGATGGCTCCCGTCATTCAGAAGAACGCCACCCCCGACGAGGTCGCCAAGGCGGCAGCCGAAGTCGAAGCCATGGCGGCGAAGAACCCTGCGTTCCGGCAGCGTGTTTACAACGCGTCGCGGATGATCAGCGAGGGACCGCGACTCGGCGACTACGGCACCGGCGAGGCACAAGCGTATCTCAAAAAGTGGGCGAAGGAACTTGGTCCCGTTGCCGAAGACTCAGCGGCAAAAGACGAGTAGTCATGCGATACGTCCACACACTCGTCGCCATTTGTTTGCTATCGGCCTTCGCTAGCGCGGGCGACGGTATTGATTTCGATACCGACGTTGTGCCGCTGTTGTCGAAGGCTGGCTGTAACGCCGCCAGTTGCCACGGCAGCTCGGCCGGTCAAGCCGGCTTTCGCTTGTCGCTCTTCGGCGGCGATCCCGAGTTCGACTACCGCTCGATTGTCAATGAACTCGAAGGTCGCCGGCTCAACTACGTCACGCCTCGTGCGAGCTTGTTGCTCGCCAAGCCCACCGGACAGCTCGCGCATGGCGGCGGCGAATTACTCGACGTCGACGGTGACGCCACACGAGTGATTTCGGAGTGGATTGCGTCAGGCGCGCGTCGACAACAACTGCGGCAACTCGATCGGCTGGTCGTGAGTCCCGCTTCGTTTGCCGCTACGTCGATTCCAACCAAATTCAAGATCACCGTCCTCGCGCACTTCAGCGATGGTACGCAGCGCGACGTTTCGAGCACGGCCGTCTATGTCAGCCAGAACGACGACGCACTCGCTGTCGATGCCGATGGAATCGTGACGGTGCACCGGCCGGGTCAACACTCCGCCACCATCCGCTTCGGCGACCAAGTGACGACCCTATTGACCACCTCGCCCATCGGCTCGTCGACGCAGGAACTGGCTGACATGGCTCGCGAGAATTGGATCGACGATCAGATCAATGCCAAGCTGGTCGCTCTGCGGCTCACGCCTGCCCCTAGTTGTAGCGATGCCGAGTTCATCAGGCGACTGTCGCTCGACCTGACCGGCCGGCTTCCGTCGCCGGAGTTCGTCGCGCGTTTTCTCCGCGATGAGAGTCGTGTCAAGCGATCCGCGGTCATCGACGAGCTACTCGCGTCGGACGAGTTCACCAGCTATTGGACGCACCTCCTGGCGACACAACTGCGCGTGCAAAAGCCGGGCACCGACACCCGAGCGGCGGAGGCCATGTATGCTTGGCTACGAGAGCAGGTCGCCAGCGATATCGGCTGGGACGAAATTGCCCGACGACTCGTGCTCTCCGAAGGCGACACACACGAGACCGGGGCGGCGACCGTCCATCGCTTCTTCGCAACAGCGCGCGACGAAGCCGAGTACATGAGCGAAGTGCTGCTGGGAGTGCGCCTGCGTTGCGCGAACTGCCACAACCACCCGCTCGACCGCTGGACACAGGACGACTACCACGGATTCGCGGCACTGTTTGTGGGAATCGAACGAGGCCAAATTGTTAAGTCGACGGGGCGCGGTGAAATCACCCACCCACGCACCGGCGAAGCCGCTGTGCCCCGGATTCCGGGCGATCGATTCTTGCCCCTTTCGACGGACAATCGACAAGAATTCGCCGATTGGCTGACCACACTAGAAAACCCCTACTTCGCCCGCGCCATGGCGGGCCGGGTTTGGGAGTCGCTGATGGGCCGAGGTCTTGTGAGTCCCGTCGACGATTTACGTGCGACGAATCCCCCCTCGCATCGAGAGTTACTCGACCGCTTGGCAGGATCGTTCGCCGAGAACAACTATAAACTGCGTCCGCTGATTCGGATCGTCTGCAACTCGGCCGCTTACAACCGCAGCAGCACGCCCGTCGAAGGAGCGCCGAACGACGATCGATTCTATTCCCACGCGCTTTCGAAGCAGCTTTCGGCCGAGGTGCTGGCCGACGCCATCGCCGATGTGACTGGTGTCGCCGACAACTACGAAGGCGTTCGCAGAGCGATCGACGTTGTTGATCGGACCGCCTCGGCACCCAAGTTGCAATCACTTGGGCAGTGCCTGCCGGGCGAAGGCTGTTCGACAAGTGAATCGACCGAGCGAGGCATTGCGGCCCAACTGCACCTCATGAATGGAGACCTTGTTAACGCGAAAATTAGCGACCCTAGTGGGCGGCTGCGGAGGCTCACCGACCTCGATGCATCGACGGCCGAGATCGTCATCGAATTCTATCTGCTTGCGTTAAGCCGACCACCGACCGATGATGAACTCACCGGCTGGGTCGATCGCATCGGTGCGTCGGATAATCACCGTGCGCGAATCGATCGCCTCGAAGACTTTCTCTGGGCTCTCTTGAACTGCGATGAATTCACGACAAACAACTAGCCGACGACACCTCGCCGCGCATCAAGCACTCGGTCGACGCGACTTCTTGCAAGTCGGTGGGCTCACAGCTCTTGGGCTCGGCCTCGGCAGTCTCGTTCGCAGGGCAGACGCCGCCACTCCAGCAGCCCGCGCCAAGTCGTGCATTCTGATTTGGCTCGACGGCGGCCCAAGCCATCTCGAAACGCTCGATCCAAAACCCCAAGCGACCAAGGAAGTGCGTGGACCGTTCGGCGCGATTTCGACGTCGGTGCCGGGCATCGAGATCAGCGAACTGATGCCGCGTACGGCCGCCTCGATGCAGCACACGGCCATCATTCGCTCGATGACGTCGCCACTGGGCGAGCACAATTTTGGCACACACTATTTAATGACAGGATACAAACCGACTCCCGCGTTGAATTATCCGGCGATTGGCTCGGTCGTCTCGCACCTGCATCGCCGGGTGGGCGAGATTCCGTCGCACGTGGCGATACCCGACCTGCGTGTGGGCGGCGGCACGTTTGTCGCACCCGGCTATTTGCCATCGAGCGTGGCTCCGTTTGAAGTCGGCGGTGACCCGGCCAACGCGAACTTTCGCGTCCGCGATCTCGATCCGTTTCCCGGCATCGTCGACGAGCGACTCGCACGCCGCCGGAGTTATTTGCAAATGCTCAATGGCGTCGAAGAGGCGGCGCAAGTGAGCCAGCCTGGCGATGCATCGTTTGAGCAGGCCTATCGATTGATGACCTCGCCCGCAGCGAAGCGGGCCTTTGATCTCTCGGCCGAGAGCGACGCCACCCGCCATCGCTACGGCGGCAAGTCGATTGGTCAATGCTGTTTGCTCACCCGCCGGTTGGTCGAGGCGGGCGTGCCGTTCGTGACTGTCAACAATCGAGGTTGGGATACTCACAACGATCTCGTCACCCGACTCAAAGATGGTTACACCGGCGCGAACATACCGGTCGGACTGGTGCCATCGCTCGACATGGCTTACTCGGCATTGATCACAGATTTGCGCGAACGCGGATTGCTTGATGACACACTGGTCGTTGTGATGGGCGAGTTCGGCCGCACGCCAAAGCTCAATACACAGTCGGGTCGCGACCATTGGCCGCGGGTGTTTAGCGTGATGCTCGCCGGTGGTGGTGTACCGGGGGGCCAAGTGATTGGTGCCAGCGACGAGCGCGGCGAAAGCCCCGCCGACCGACCGGTCACACCGGCCGACTTGGCCGCGACAATTTATCAATTGCTCGGCATCGACCCAGCGACAACTCTCTACACGGGCGATGGTCGGCCAGTGAGCGTCAGCAGCGACGGCACACCGGTAAGCGAGCTCTTGGCATGATTCGGCTCGCGGTGCTGATCATCTTAGTTGCCGCTTGGCTTGGTAGCTGCCACGCTCAACCCCCGGTCACGGCGCTTGCGTTCGCTCCCGACGGCGCGACCATTGTGTCAGGATCGCAGGCCGGCATCGAGGTCGCGACTTGGCCCGCCCTTGAAGCGCCCGCCCTTGCAGCGACAACACATCATGAAATTGGGATCACACACATTCACGAGCTAAAGTTCTCGCCCGATGGCGAGCGACTGCTCGTCGTTGGCGGTGCGGCCGGCGAATATGGCGAGTGCAAACTTGTTTCTTGGCCCGCCCTCGAAACGATCGCCACCAAAATCGCGCATGGTGATGTCATTCACTCAGCCGCTTGGCTCGCCGCCGATCGATTCGTCACCGGTGCCGCCGACAATCGGTTGATCGAATGGCGCGTCGCCGACGGTGGCATCGAGCCAATGCAATCGATCGAGGGACATTCGCGGCGCGTGTTGTGCGTCGAGGCCATGACAAAGTCGAACCTTGTGGTGTCGGCCGGAGTCGACCAAGTGTTGCGAGTCTGGGACACGCAAGGTCACCAAATTGCTGAACAGCCGCTGAGAAATCTCGACAACCACACCGGGACCGTGTGCGATCTTGCGTTGCGGCCCGGTGATCGCGGACTCCCTTACCTGGCGTCGGCCAGCGTCGACAAAACAGTCCGACTGTGGCAACCATCGATCGGCCGCCTCGTGCGTTTCGCCCGTGTGCCGGTCGAACCGACTTCGCTCGCCTGGAGCCACGACGGCGACCAACTCGCCGTGGGTTGTGTCGATGGAAAACTCCGCATTGTCGACCCCGACTCCGTCGAGATCACTCAAGAAATCGATGCCACCTGCGGCTGGATATTTGAAGTCGCCGCCGCCACCGATGGCAGCTTTGCCGTCGGCGGGGCGACTGGGGCCATCAAGCGAATCATCACCGCTCCCTAGTCGACTAGAGCCGCTTCTCGCAACGACTTCACAGAATCGCTACATTAGACCACGAACTTTACGACTGACTCGACTCATTCGTCTCGGAATTTCGCATGCTGCTTTCCTTTTTACTGCAAATGTGTGATAATTCGGGTTACGTCCCCCGCATGCATACGATTGGGTATCAGCCGGCGCGAGCTCAACGAGTTTGCTTCGCGCGCTGTCGCGGGTGAAACAGCTTGCGGCCAATCGACCTACTTCGTTCAAGACTCTTCTAATCGCTCTTCGAGGATTTTCGTAGTGACAAGAAAAAATAAACCAGGTTTCACGCTTGTCGAGTTGTTGGTCGTCATTGCGATCATCGGTATTCTTGTGGCGTTGCTCTTGCCGGCGGTGCAGGCGGCTCGCGAAGCCGCGCGTCGCACACAGTGCAAGAATAACGTCAAGCAACTCGCGCTTGCCGCATTAAACCATCACGACACGGCTAAGTTCTATCCGTCGGGAGGTTGGGGCTTTTTTTGGGTTGGCGACGCTGACCGTGGCTTTGGCACTAACCAACCGGGGGGCTGGATTTTCTCGTCGCTACCTTTCACTGAGGGTGGCAACATTTACGACCAAGCTTCCGATGGGCAGCCCGACATCATTACGCCACAACAGGAAACCGGCGCTCGCTTCATTGTCACCAATCCGCTCGATGCCGTGCGTTGTCCGACACGACGGGTCTCGGCGATTCTGCCCAAACCAATCGACGGCACTTTTGTCGCTCACAATGCCGGCAATAATCCGGCAACGGCCAACGTTGCCGGACGTAGCGACTACGCGATCAATTGCGGTGATCAACAGAACAATGAGCACGGCGCCGGCCCACCCGACCCTGGGGCGGGATCGGTCGATGCGGCCTACGCCAAACACTCGTGGTCGGTTAGCCCAACCGGCAAGCAGCTCCCTGCGGGCCCGGGCGGGCTCACCGGAATTAGCTTTGTTCGTAGCGAAGTGGCAATTAAGCACGTCACCGACGGAACGTCGAATACTTTTCTGATCGGTGAAAAATACCTGGATGTCACCAATTACGAAACTGGCCTCGATTGGGGTGATAACGAAACTTGGTGTACCGGTTACAACAACGACAACTTCCGCAATGGCTTCCTTCCACCCGCGCAAGACCAGATCAACACTCCCAACACCATTCGATTCGGCTCGGCTCATCCGTCCGTCGTGATCATGTCGTACTGCGACGGCAGCGTCGATTCAATTTCGTTCGATATCGACCGCTTTGTTTTCCGTAGTACGTGTAATCGCAAAGATGGAGCGGCTGACCCCAAAGCGTTCTACACGGGCACAAGTGGCTAACTGATCGCCCTTTGGCACCGGCTTTAATAACTTGCAGAAATTCATGACAATACGATCTCGAGTACCATTCTTTGTCATTGCAATTGCCATTGGCTGCTCCGATGGTCGCGGACCCGTCGAGAAGGTCGCCAGCATCTCGCCCGATCGAATCGCAAACGATGCCATATCGCAATACGACAAAGACGGCGATGAGGCACTCGACGCCGACGAGTTAAAGGCGTGCCCGGCGCTGGCGGTAGCGCAGTTCGATGCGAACGGCGATAGAAAAGTCGCTGCCGATGAGTTGCAAGCGAAGTTTGCCCAGATCTTCGCGGCAGGGGCCCCTATGGCGAACGTGTTCTGCACCGTCACCAACGGGCGAAGGCCGCTTCCAGGGGTCATCGTAACGTTTGAGCCAGAGTCATTCATGGGCGAAGGCTTCCGCGCAGCGAGCGGCCAGACCGACGGTGACGGGCGGGCCGCGATTGGCATCGCCGACGAAGAGTTGCTGGAGGGACAACGTGGCGCTCCCCTGTGCCAAGTCGGAATCTACCGGGTCAAACTTTCCGGCGGTGGAATTCCCGGTACACTGCCCGATACCGGCTTTATCGTCGATGTCACTAGCCGCGGCGGACGGGAAGTCAACATCGACATCTCGAAGTTGTAACAGTACGCGAGACCTGGCCGCCATAACTTTCGATCTGACCGCGCGAGGCGATCGTTGTTGCACAGCGATGGATCGAGCGCGAGAAGAGATTGGCGCCCGACAAGTCGTACCCAACACGTGTGATATCCGACATACGCCGACAAGAACGTTAGCAACAAAAAAACCTCTCCGCACCACCACTATCTGTGGCGGTGCGAAGAGGCGCGGTTTAAGTCCCGATTCGGCCATTGTGGCCGAACCGGGCGATAGTTTCGAACAACTTACTTGCGGCGTCGCACCAGGGCGAAGCCAGCAACACCGGCCAAGCCCAGCAGTACGATCGAACCAGGTTCAGGAACGGCTCCGCCATTCAAGCTGCCCGATGTCAACAGTGCGACAAACGGATCGATATCGAGTGTATCGACTACCGTGTCCAAGTTGATGTCGCCGACAGCGAGTGGGTCGACACCCGGGAACGCGGCTGCATAGCCAGCCGGGTCGGTCAGCAACAACACAAACGGGTCGATGTCAAGCGTGTTGACAGTGCCGTCGTTGTTGGTGTCGCCCAAGAGGGCTGGACCGACCGGGATGAGACCATCGAAGATGTTCATTTCCCAGTAGGTGAGGTCGGCGGGAGTCGAGTTCCCGTCGCCATCGAAGTCGTAGGTGGTGTCACCAGGCAGGCCAGCTCCGATTGCGGCGGTGGCCAAGCTCACATCGAGGCTGTTCACCGATCCGTCGCCGTTGAAGTCACCAGGAATCAGTTTCTGTAGCAGAACGTTGCTGCCAGTGGAATGGACATAACCCGTGGTGTTGTCCCACTGACCATTCGAGGTGGAGAAGATGTAGGACTTGAGCTTACCGGAGCGACCGTCACCGGCTGTCTCGGTAGCGCCACCTAGAATCAAGCTTGTCCAAACCTCGTTACCCGACAGGTCGTACTTCGCAAGGAAGCTGTCTCGGCCACCGCTGCCATCGCCGACGGTACCGCCGACACTGTTAGTGTAATAGCCTTGAACATAGACTTCGCCGTCGACGACATCGACGTCGGTGATGCGTTCAGGATCGGTGCCGAGCGAGAGGGCCAAATCGACACCCCAGACGAAAGCACCAGCCGAATCACGCATTTCGAAGTAGGCATTCTCTCCTTTTTCACCGGCCCAGATCGCGCGGTTGGTGCCGTCGCCGACGCCAACGATCGAATTAATGCCGTTGTAGCCGACGTCATTCCAGGTCACCGAATACTGCAGCGCGTTGCTGGCGTCGTATGCGGTACCGATGGCTTTGGGAGTGACTGACCAGTTGTCCGCAAAAGCGGGGAGGTTCGAGAAGGCGATCGGCGCGGCCGGTCCCGAGCCGTCTGGGTCCCAGGCGTCAGACTTGGACTCTACTCGGGAGTGCGCGATGCCGCCGCCGTAGTACCAACCACTGGCCTGATCGACACCAGCCGAGAGGAAGACACCCATGTTCGACCACGTGGGCTCGGCTCCGGAGTAAGTGAGGATCGGCTGCTTGGCTGGGCCATCCAAAGTTAAGGTGTCGAAGTTGTAGCGAGCAATGCCAGGAAGGTAGGCGGACCCAGTGCCGTTGCTACGCAGGCCATAGCCCTCGTAATCGGCGGCTGTGCCGAAGTCGCCGGCGACCATGTCGTTGACAATGATCAAGTCGCGTGTCGAAGTACGCATCGCCGAGTCAGTGCTACGAAGCTGCGTACCCACGACCGACAAGCCAGTCGTGACCGGCTTTTTGGCGTCAATACGCAGAGTGCCGACGTTGTCGGAGTAGATACTAAGACTGTTGCGGTCGTTGATTGCAGTCTGCAGGCTGTTGTTTCCATCAATTTGCCCAGTTTCGGCGATGCCGCTCGAATCGATCGACCAGACCATTGGCGAATTGCCCATCTTACCGGTTTCTTCAACTGGATCCTGGGCGCTGAAAAAATCGTTCCAGTGAGAAGTGTTGTTAGTGTAAATGCTGTAGTAAGCTTTATCGCCAGCGGCGTGGACACCTGCTGGGTAGTTTTGGCTGGGGGTCATAAATCCGGGCATGCCGGTGACGGTGGTACCATACCGGAGTTGACCCTGGGGATTGACGCTACCAACGCCGGAGGCGATTTGGTTCGTTGGGCCCTCGCCGTAAGTCTGAAAGTTGTCCGAGCGGTTCAGCATGTGAACGTTGCCGTCGGCCGTCACGTCCATGCCCTGGGCCGTTACGCCACCGCCACCGGACTGGAATGACCATTGCAAGCCATACGGCAAATCGTAAGGCGTCACCGCAAAGGCGCTGTTGAGGCACCCGGTGCCCACAATGGCGACCGCCGCCAACATGGCTTTGGCAAAAGTAAACTTCGTACTCATTAAATTCTCCCAAGAAAATAAGAACAAGAAACGGAGGCGAAGCCACCTCACGAAAAAGCGACCAGTGAGCGCACAACGCCCGATATAACGCCTACGTCAAGACAAACGTGTACAACACTCCCACCGACCGCACTGATTCCATTCGTTCGCGATCAGACGTTCTTTTTCGCGGCGAACTGGAACCCCAACAAAGAAATTGGAATCCCTCAAGCAAGCTAAAGCACACTTGCAGGCGTGCAGAGACACGCCGCAGAGTCGATGATAATCGATAAATCAGGATTTACAAGGAGAATCTACAAAAAAAATTTACCGGGCCTGAGCCTCAGGGCGCACCAGTGCGGTTGGTGGCGCCGACGCTGACGTCTTGCATCCGCGATTTCTCAAGTGGGCCTGAGAACAAGGCGGTAAGCCGACTCGCGAGTTCTAGGCTCTATTTCGCAGGATTACCAGTCTTTTTTGCTTAGCAGCAACCTTGCTGCACCCAACTCGCAGGCGGAAGCCGGCCGTCGAAATCTGTCACTTGTGTAGGCACTAACAACAGCAGGCACGCCAATTGGCGTGCCTGCTGATTCACGATGTTTAGCTGCAACACAGAAACCCCTCAGCGTCACCACTGAGGGGGGTATCGTCACATTCCGATTCGGGCAGGCGTGCCCGAACCGGGTTTAAGCTCCGTCAACTTTACTTGCGGCGTCGCACCAGGGCGAAGCCAGCAACACCGGCCAAGCCCAGCAGTACGATCGAACCAGGTTCAGGAACGGCTCCGCCATTCAAGCTACCGGCGGTCAACAAAGCCACGAACGGATCGATGTCGAGTGTATCGACTACCGTGTCCAAGTTGATGTCGCCTACAGCGAGCGGGTCGACGCCCGGGAACGCGGCCGCATAACCAGCCGGATTCGTCAGCAACAACACAAACGGGTCGATGTCGAGCGTGTCGACGGTGCCGTCGTTGTTGGTGTCGCCCAACAGGGCCGCCAGCTCCATGTCGAGAATGTTCGTCTTCCAGTAACTGATGTCGGCCGAAGTCGAATCACCGTCGCCGTTGAAGTCG
>JBGSWC010000423.1:0-5467 GCA_041752635.1 Pirellulales bacterium
GATCTGTAACGGAAACGCCGGTACAAACGCCGACTTGTCGAGCGGGCCAGTGGGCGCGAAGAATTCCATGTGGCCATCGTCGTGACAGAACCAAACTTCCTGGGCCCCGGCAGCGAAATAGAGATCTCGTTTCTCGTCCATTTCCGCTTGGCGATTCGATGGAGAAATTATCTCGACACAGATTTCTGGCGCCTGCGAGAAAGGGGTGCTGCGACCTTGCTGTTGCAAAAATTCTTGGCTCAGCCAGGCAACATCGGGAACGCGAACGCCTTGGCTTGTTTGCACAGAGCACTCGGTTGCCACGCGTCCTTTGTCGGCAAGAGTCGACAACTCAACTCGGGCCCACGCGAGCCAATTCACTCAAATGGTGACATCCCAACATCATCTTCCAGAAACTCGATTTCGACCCCCTTGAGCGTCGACTTCAATTGCTCCCGCTCGTCGGGCGTCAACTGAAATCGTTGGAGAACCAACGTACGGAGTCGGGGGAGTTCGACGAGTCGAGCAACTTGCTCACAGTCGAATGGTCCATCGAGTTCGAGTCGCTTCAGCGACCGACATTGCAGGATGTTGTCGATACATTCCCCGCCAATGATATTCATAAGATCCTGATTTGCATCGGGAGGTGTGATTGAACCAAGGAAACCCGAAGTATCAGTGAGCAGTCGATATTCCTCGATGGCGAGCGATTGTGGAAACCAAACCGACATTCCGTTTAGCGACTTTAGCTGAGTCACCGATTCAATCATTGACCGATTGGGGTTGTTTAGCGTAACTATTTTTACAAACTGAAGTCGTCCGAGAGTTTTCCAATCGACGTGGTTATCCATCGCGCCGTCCAACGAGACAAAAGTGATGTGCCAAAAACAATCGGGCACTAAGCCTTCGCAACCGAGCAGTCGAGATAGCCACGTCGGGCCGCAATAAGAATCGTCATAGTTGTATATCTTAATCGACTGCGTATCGCTCGGTTTGGTCGTCGCTGGTTGTTGCGGCAGCTGTGGAGCAATGGCAAAGAGTTGGTCCGTGCTGTCGATGGGGTCGCCGAAAGGCTGCGTGAAAGCGAATCGCGATGATATGATGCGATTCTCAAACGACTTGAGCGAATCGTGATACTTCCAATAACCAAAACCAACTGCAACGAGCGTCGTGAAAGCAAGCAACTCAATCAACCTAAACCGAAACAACCCGCCACGCCAGCGGAGCCACCGCTCAGTCGCCAGTGTCATGCCTCCAACGATGGCGATACCGACGAGTAGATCGAGTAATGCGAGTTTCCAATTCCATTGCCAAACGTCGGCATGGAGGGGCCAGTTGTCGAAGTTGCTCCAAGCGACTTCGTCGTACAAGGGAAAGCAACCTACCCAGTTTCGACCCTCAAAACAAAGTGCCGCAGACGAACGATCTCTCCCAGCAACAATCACGCCACTGAAAGCATCAGCCATGGCCATTCCCTGTCCACGTGTGAGGCAAGTCCAGGGCCATCCGTGTTGGTAGCAATCGACGATCACGTAGGCATTCTCGTCCTTGAGCGAATCGTACTTTTCTTCAACACGACTCGTCACTTCGACAACGTCGCTTCCGCTAATCCCGCCGGCAACGTTGTTGTTTCCTATACCGATAATTATTAACAACAACGTCGGCAGTGCCGTCGCCACCAACACACACCACGTAAACCAGTGGAGTCGCGCGAGCGGTGAGAGTAGGCGGCGGATGCTCATGATCTTATTGTAGCGGAACTCGCACGAGTTGCGGACTTTTTTGCGCTCATACACGAACCGTCACGACTCCATTATACTGACGGGCCGAAACTCTTGGCGAGTTCCGCTACCCCCGTCGAATCTCCACGTCATGCTCACACAACAACAAATGACGATCCCCACGCTCGGAGAAGGGTGTATTGAATCCCATCTCTTCAAGAATCGGCCTCCCGGAGCGCCCGAGCGGTTTGTGGGCGACGATGTGCGGGTGCTGCACGAAGTTGAGTACAGCGACGCGAGGCCTATCAACCCACTCGCGTTTGAGAAGGCGGGGCCGCGGCGAGCGCTGTTTTTCGACCCGCCGAAGACTCGCGCCGCGATTGTCACTTGTGGTGGGCTGTGCCCGGGGCTCAATAACATCATTCGCAATGTCTTTTATCAGTTTTGCTCTGCGTATGGCGTCGCCGAGGTGCTCGGCATTCGGTTTGGCTACGAAGGGCTCAACCCGGCGGTCGGTCGACCCCCGATTGTGCTCACCGCCGACGTTGTCGAACGGATTCATCACCAAGGGGGCACAATTCTCGGCACCTCGCGCGGCCCCCAAGAACCGGCGGTGATGGTCGATTTCTTGGTCGATCAAAAAATCGACATTCTGCTGTGCGTGGGTGGCGATGGCACAATGACCGGAGCCCACACACTCGCTCAAGAAATCGATCGTCGCAAGCTTCCCATTTCCATCGTCGGCATCCCCAAAACGATCGACAACGACATTCAATTTTGCTACCGCACTTTCGGTTTTGTGACAGCGGTCGAACAGGCCGAACAAGTGATCGACCGCGCTCATACCGAAGCCAAAAGTGTGCTCGGTGGTGTCGGGCTGGTGAAGCTGATGGGGCGGGAAGCCGGTTTCATCGCGGCGGCGGCGACCATTGCCAGTGGCGAGGTCAATTTCACGCTCATTCCCGAGTTGCCGTTTGAACTCGACGGTCCGACTGGCTTGCTTACGAAACTCGAGCGGCGACTCGACGCCCGCGAACACGCGGTGATCGTCGTCGCCGAAGGCGCGGGACAACACCTGCTGACCGCCCACGACAACGCCTACGACAAATCGGGCAATCGCAAACTGAGCGACATTGGCCCCTTTCTCAAGGGCAAGATCATCGAACACTTCGCCCGCGTCGAAAAACCCGTGGGTGTCAAGTATTTCGACCCTAGCTACAACATTCGCAGTGTGCCCGCCAACGCGGCCGACAGTCTCTATTGCGAGCAACTGGCCCGGCAAGCCGTTCACGCCGGCATGGCCGGCAAGACCGACTTGTTTGTCGGCCAATGGCACGACCACATCGTGCATGTACCGCTGGCGATCGCGGTCGGACAATCAAGGCGACTCGACCCGAGCCGCGAAATGTGGGCGGCGGTGCTCGCTACCACCGGCCAAGAGCGGTGGTAGCGCCGTCGCGATTCGAAGCTTGCCGACTCTGAGGAACGTATCAAAAACAACTTGGGCGTTTCCTCGACAGCGAAAAAGTAGAATGAATCGCGGAGAACACGGAGAACACGGAGATAGGAACTCTAATCCTCGCTAAACAAAGCCCATGTTGGCCGCAGGCTTGCAACGACGACTGGCTGGCAAATGGGCTTACTGCAGTTTTTTAATTGGCTTCCGGCTACGAATCAAATAGCAATTAGTACATGCACCCATTCATAGAAAATCACGATTGTCGATCGTAGCTCCAGCAAATAACTCTGCGCTCTCCGCGCACTCCGCGGTTCATCAAATCGCCAAGTTATTCTTCAGCGGTTCCCAAAAAGAGTCGACGCAGAGTCGCATAAACGCAAAGACTCGCAGACCGACTCGGCAAGGGCTTTCGCAGTCGGGCACCCGCCAACTGGTTTGGCCCGAAATCGACGAGGCCGATGCCTTTGGTGCTTTGCGCTCCTTTGTGGCTTTGAGTCAAACCCGCCCAAAACTAGCCAACTGGCACATTCGGCTCGATTATTGAACCAAACGGCGTGGGGGGCCATTTATCACGCTTGCCCTCAACGGCCGGTGTGCTATACTTCCCGACATGTAAAGGTGTGAGACCTTCCGGCGAAGCAAAAAAAATTGTCGGCGTCAGGTTGGTTCATTCAGATTCGATTCGATAATTTCTTGGGTTCTTCGGCCCGGCCAATAAGGTCGCCAAGCGCCTCGAGAGATTTCTCGCGTTCGAGCGCGATTGATATTCTTGCCCCTTGCGATCCCCACCAGAATTCTGGTGTTGGCACTTTTGTGTTTGGCTCGGTTGGTCGTGTGACCATCGACGCGGGGTTAGCTGTCTGGGCTAATTGTTTGGCTCGGGTGGCACTTTAGGCAAACGTCCCACGATGAAAAGGGACACCGCTGCGTAAGCATCCTGCCAGGGCGAATTTCGTCACCGGCCGCCGCTTAGGCCGCGCAACTAGAAAGACAAAATGAAGTTTACTGAAATCTCGCTGGCTGCACCTTTGCTCCGCGCCGTTGAGGCGGTTGGTTACGAAACGGCCACGCCCATCCAGGAGCGGGCGATTCCGATTGTGCTGGCTGGCGACGACCTGATGGGTTGTGCGCAAACGGGCACCGGCAAAACGGCCGCGTTCACGCTACCGATGCTGGGGCGTTTGATCGCCAACAGCGACACCACTGATACACCACCGAAGCGTGACAAAAACGGTCGCCCCCAACGCGATAACCGCCCGATTCGCGCATTGGTGCTCTCGCCCACACGCGAGCTGGCCGCACAGATTGGTGCGAGCCTTGTCCGCTATGGCCGCTTTACGTCACTCCGACACACAATTGTCTACGGCGGCGTATCGCAATTTCATCAGGTCAAGGACCTGCACAACGGAGTCGACACACTCGTGGCAACTCCCGGCCGGTTGCTCGACCTGATGGACCAAGGACACATCGATCTGTCGAAGATCGAGATTCTGGTGCTCGACGAAGCCGACCAGATGATGGACATGGGTTTCATTCCGGCCATCAAACGCATCATCGCGGCCGTGCCGAAGCAGCGACAGACGCTGATGTTCTCGGCCACCATGCCGGCGGCGATTCGCCAACTGGCAGGCCAATGGCTGCGTAATCCGAAATCGATCGAAATCGCCCCGGTGGCGACGCCCGCCGATCGAATCTCGCAATCGGTTCACTTGGTCGACAATAAACGCAAGGCAGAGTTTCTGTCGAAGTTCCTCAGCGAAACGCCCCGCTCGCGAACGCTGGTCTTTAGCCGCACCAAGCGAGGGGCCGACGTGATCGTCAAACGCTTGCAGAAAGACGGTGTTCGCGCTGCTGCGATCCATGGCAACAAGAGCCAAGGCGCTCGCAACAAGGCACTCGCCCAGTTCAAGGGCAATAATCCGCCCGTGCTGGTCGCGACCGACATTGCCGCCAGGGGGCTCGACATCAACGACATTTCGCACGTGGTGAATTACGATCTGCCCGATGTGGCCGAAACGTATGTGCATCGCATCGGGCGCACAGCTCGCGCCGGCGCCGAAGGAACTGCGGTTTCGTTCTGTGCCGGTCACGAGCGCGACTTGCTCAAGCAAATCGAACGCGTGATGAAGCGGGCGATCACCATCGAGCCGACCATCGCCGGTTTTGAATGCACCGACGCGGTTGTCGCGAAGAAACCGGCAGGTCGTGGCCGCTCGGGCGGCGCCGGTGGCGGTGGCTATCGCCCCAAGCAAGGTGGCGGATCGCATGGCAGTTATAGTTCGGGCGGCGCTAAGTCGGGCGGTTCAAG
>JBGSWC010000424.1:0-3370 GCA_041752635.1 Pirellulales bacterium
CCGCCATTTGGCTCTGGCGAATTTGCCTGTCGAACTCGCTGTCGCGGCGGGCCGCCCGGCGAATAGTCGTGGGCGAACACCCCACATACTGAGCCGCCCGCGCAATGCCACTGCCAGCCGACAAAAGCGCACAAACCTCCCGCCGCTTCCGCTCGTCGAGCGATTCGGGCCGCCCTCGTTTATTGCCGCCCTTCGCGACATTTTTCGTTGCGACATTGTTCGTTGCGACTTCAAGCTGCTCGCCATCCCCACTCGCACCCGGCCCCTCTGCTTCGCGTCCACTCATCATCATTATTCACCACAAAATCACCGCGCATCGCACCAAAATCCACCACAAGGCCGACGCGCGAAATACCTCATGACGTCCCCCGAATGTAGAGGACGAAGAAGGCGATTTCTACAACGATTTTTGGCCACCCCGAGCCTACAGCGCTAGTTGCGGGCGAACATAAGAAGGTGTGCCACGCGTTCGACTTTGATAGGATTATCGACAGCCGTGGATAACAGCGTCGTGTTCACAAGTCGTGGCCAACAAGCGAGTTCGAAATTTCAATGGACTACTCTGACTGGTATCGTGAACTTGAGCAGGAGACGGACGAAGAGGTCTGGTGCATCTCGCTAAACTGCACTCGGGATTTCTCAACTTCGATTTCTGAATGGTCAGAGTTCTTGCGACGAGCCGCTGAGATTCGCGGGCGCAAGGGGAACGGCAAGAAGCCGCGAACTTCGTACGCTTGGTACGATGAGCAGGCGTCTCAATTACGCTTTGCAACCGCTCACTGCGAGCCAAGCGAACTACCATTCGGCTGCAAGGTTGAGTTGCAAGATTCGCCCGATTCGATTATTGCAGTTTGGCTAAGTGGGCCCGACCACATCCCTTTGGGTCAGCTCACCGAAGCACATGGCGACGAGGCGGACGGCGAACATGAGTTTCCCCCACTTCAAGTGTGGGCATTCCAGTATACGGACGGCTGATGGAGCGGTGGACACCGAGCAGCAGACATCACTCATCTCAACGCAAGAAGTAGCAGTGACTCGCCGAATTCGATTAGGATGAGAGTCCCCCAGGGCAATCTCTCTACGATGATAGTCTTAGAGTGCAAAAGAAAATGCGTATACAATTTGGCCTCCGCCATTTCCTGATAACAATTGTGGTAATAGCGATGATTTTGGCTCTCAATGTTCGGGTAACGCCCTATGCCGAGGTGTATGAGATTTCGCCGCCCGATACGAATGATCTGATTGGTCAGTTTTTGGTTGTCCGTTGTTGGCCATTGTCGCCCTGCATGTTTGCGACATGTGATGTAGACGGTATCGAGAGTATATCGACGCCTTTATTCTGGGGAATCATCGCTTTTGATGCCGCAATCGCATGGCTGACATGGTATCTGATTATGCGAGCAAGCAAAGCAGCCAGACTTTGGTGACACCGAACTTAGTATTCGCGAACGGGCTGATCTAACTCATCTCGCAGCAAGAACTTGCAGCGGCTCGCCGAGTTCGATTAGGATGGGTGTCCCGCAGGGCATCTCCTGTTCCTCAGCCCCCTCAGGCACACACGATGGAAACGGAAACAAGCGCTGCCAAAATCGACAAACCCCGACCCTGGTTTCGCTTCACAGTCAAGTCGCTGTTGCTCGCCATGACGCTGCTGGCGTCGTTTTGTGCCGGTTGGGTCTCGCACCGCAGTTGGCTCCGATACAACCAACCGGAGCGCGACGACAGCCTCCTAGGTCCGGTACAAGTGGAATTTGTTGAAGGATTGGATACGATCATCTCCGGCGGTCGCAAAGTAGATGTCGATCGGGTGTTGAAGATCATCAGCGAAATCGAACGGCTCGATGCAAAACCAACCTCGGAGTGATTAAACACATCGGCCAAACAGAGACAGCTAACCTCCAGCAAGCGAGTTCCCGCGTAGAGTTTCAACGACCGTTACCGCGAATCGGTCGCGAAGTCTGACGCAAGATGCCGACAGACCCGATTGACCCGTTGCCGCATCGGCAGGACGCGAAGCAGAATTTTTCTGCAAGTGCGGGCGACCATCGCGTGGCCCGCCTATTGGTTCATCGTCGGCAGCGAAGGTAGACTACGCGTGTCGATCGTCGTTGTTCTGTAGTCGCCATGTCTTCACGTAGCCAACCCCCCGAACTGCTCGCCCCCGCTGGCGACTTGGAATGCGTCCGCGCAGCGGTCGAGAATGGGGCCGATGCTGTTTACTTTGGGCTCGAAAGCGGTTTCAACGCTCGCGCTAGGGCAACCAATCTGCACGTCGATGTGTTGCCCGAACTGATGGCGTCGCTCCACGAGCGGGGTGTCAAAGGGTTCGTTACGCTCAACACGCTGGTCTTTCCGTCGGAGTTGCCCGCCATCGAACGGGCGGTTGTCGCCCTGACCGAGGCGGGGGTCGATGCCGTGTTGGTGCAAGACGTCGGTCTCGTGCGGCTGATTCGTGCGATGAGTCCCGACCTGGCGATTCACGCCTCGACGCAAATGACGCTCACCAGCGGCGAGTGCATCAACGCGGCCGCTGAGCTGGGCATCGAACGGGTGGTGCTGGCGCGTGAGCTTTCGATTCGCGAAATCGCCAAGATTCGCCAGCAAACGAACATCGAACTCGAAACCTTTGTGCATGGGGCGCTCTGTGTCGCCTACAGTGGTCAGTGTCTCACCAGCGAATCGCTCGGCGGGCGGAGCGCCAATCGCGGGCAATGTGCCCAAGCGTGTCGGCTGCCGTACGATTTGATCTGCGATGGCACGGATGTCGACCTCGGCGATGTAAAGTACCTGTTGAGCCCGCAGGATTTGGCCGCGTTTGAGTTGGTGCCCCAGTTGATCGATGCGGGCGTCGATTGCCTGAAAATCGAAGGCCGGCTGAAGACGCCCGAGTATGTTGCCGGCGTGACGCACCACTATCGCCGGGCGATCGATGAAGCGATCTCCGGTCGCGCGGCCGAGTTCACCGACGACGAGGTGACCGATTTGCAGTTGTCGTTCTCGCGAGGTTTTTCGCCCGGTTGGCTCGGTGGCTGCGATCACAAGATGCTGGTGCCGGGGCTCAGCTCGGCGAAGCGCGGTGTGCTGGTCGGAGTGGTCGTACGTACGGCTGGCAACAAAGTCATCGCCGAACTGACTCGCCCCCTCGCGCCGGGCGATGGCATTGTCTTCGAGGGGGATCGCGAACAACAGACCGAGCAAGGTGGCCGCGTCTATCACGCCGACCCGAGCGGCGACTGTGTCGCGCTGAGTTTTGCGCATGGGTCGATCGATTTCGAGCGACTGTGGGCGGGCCAACAAATTTGGAAGACCGACGATCCAAAACTGACCGGTCGGCTGCGGCGGACGTTTGCGGGCGACGACGTCCATCGCC
>JBGSWC010000425.1:0-20383 GCA_041752635.1 Pirellulales bacterium
ACCGAGCCACCTTCCCGAACGAGCGGTGGCCTACGTGCCCGCCACCCAGGCACGTGGCCGGTCGTTCGCGCTCGACACCGAGGCGGCCGAAAAGCTGCGGACCCGCCCACTGTGGCTCCGCCCACGCCCGGTACGAATCGACGTCACCACTGCCACGCCCGACGGTCGGCCGACGCAAATCATCTATCGCGGCGAGCTTCACGAGGTGGCTAGTGCGATCGGTCCCGAGCGAATCGAAACCGGCTGGTGGCGCGGGCCTCATCGCCGCCGCGATTATTACCGGGTCGAAACGACCGGTGGTGAGTTGTGGTGGGTGTTTTGTGACTTGCGGCGAGGGGGTTGGTTCGCGGCGTGAAAAACAACCAACAACGGGGACGAAATTGCCAGACATACAAAGAGTTTCTTTGCTATACTGGTACAAGATCAACATAGAGCGCTACACATGGCTCAATCAATCTATATCGAGACAACAATACCGAGTCTCTACGTCTCGCGCCCTTCGGCACAGCTTATCGAAGCAGCCAGACAACAAATGACTCGCACCTGGTGGGATGACCACCGACACGAATTCGAGATTTTCAGTTCTCAGGCAGTGATTGACGAATGCTCGCGAGGTGAAGCTGGCAAAGCAAATGAACGGCTCGCTATGCTTGCTAACGTCCAACTGCTCGATTTAGACCCACAGGTAGCTAAAGTTGCGATTGAATTCGTCGACCGGCAAATCATCCCGACCAAAGCAGCGGAAGATGCATTGCACATCGCGGCAACAGCCGTCCATTCCATCGACTACTTGATTACCTGGAATTTTAAACACATTGCGAACCCTCGGAATTGGAGTCGTCTTGCCGATTGCCTAAGTAGCTTCGGATATCCAATGCCCATTATTTGTACTCCTGAGGAACTACTTGTCGATGAAAACTGAGCAACACCAAAAACTCGATATTCTGGCCGAAGTACGCAAAATCAAGGAAGAAATCGCTTCTGAGCACAATTACGATATCGAGGCGATCGTCAAAGCAGCGCGCGAGCGACAGGAGCAATCGGGAAGGCGAATCATTCGCACTTCCAAGCACGCGACTCGCAATTAACCAATTTTGAGCCAGCAAGCAGTGGAACGAGATAACTTCACAGCCACAATTCAATCGTTTCAACGACGCCCGCTATTCGGCCCCTCTCGTGTTGCTATCGTCGACGGCGACCGGCTTGAAATCGACTACGGAAATATGGTCGTTGTGCGCGAAGGAATTGCGGTCTTCATCGCACCGGGTGGAACGCCAGTATCCTTTGACTACGAGGGTGTCAGCCAAATCATTGGCGACTTGGCGGGCCGGAACGAGGCGTAGGAATGCCTCACTCCTCCAATTCCAAAATCTCGACCTTCCGAAAATCAAACGGATGCCCCTCTGACTGCAATGAGATGGTGCCCCCTTTGATCAGAAGTTCGCCATCGGCCGCTTCGATTAGTGGTTTCGCGCTGCCATCTTTGGGGTCGTACTGGGGCTGTTCGTACTCCATGACGAGTGTGCCATTAATGAAGTGGCGAACCTTGCCGCCGGCGTGGGCTTCGATTTCGGCCGTGACCCACTGGTCGCCATGATAGGTTTCGCTGGTGCTGTTCTTGCAGTGGGCGGTATGGAGCTTTCCGTCCATCACGACATTGGTGCCGGGTGTGCAGAGATTGCCAGTCGCACGAGGATCGGTGCCGTTGCCGCCGAGCAGTTGTACTTCGATCGAAACCGGGAACTTCTGTTTCAGCGACATCGACTGAGGCGACTGCCCATGCATCATGATGCCGCTGTTGCGGATGGCCCAGTCGGGGGCCTTGTTACACTGTTCGCCGACGACACGATACTCGACTCGCAGTCGGTAATTGCTGAACTCTTCGTCGAAGAACAAATGCCCAAAGCGTTCTTTGAATTCGTCGTATTGGTCGTACCGAACTTTGATCAAGCCATCTTCGACGCGAAAGGTGTTGCCGAAATTCACGCCCGATTCGTAGCCGGTGATCTTTGGTGTCCAACCCGTAAGATCCTTGCCATTAAACAGTGGCCGCCAACTGCCGTTCTCTTCGGCAACGAGCGGATCGCCAAACAAGAGAACAACGAGCAGCGACAGAGTTATGCAGGAGCGGAGCAACATGGGGAAGTCTCGGCGATCGGAGGATTAGGAGCAACCAGTAGCGTAATTCATCGCGTGCTCGCGTGCCACTCCGAATGTAGCCACCGTCGCCAGACGGTGGACGGAGTCGGGATTCGGCGACAATCGTTGCGTCATCCACCGTCTGGCGACGGTGGCTACTTTACATTCGCTAAACCGATTCGATGTGCAACCCTCGGCGGCGGCGTTCTTGACGGCGGAGGTCGTCGATCAGGCCGGCCACTCGTTTAACGTCGTCGATGCCAGGCAGGTCGATTTCGGGATCAGTTTTGTCGCTCGACGAGATGTGAATCGTGCCGATGTTCATCATTCGCTCGATGGGGCCTTGTTTGAATGTGACATCGTCGATGTCGATCAACTCGATACGGTCGGTGCTCCGCCACATCAAGCCCGCTTCATGCAGAAATCGCTGATTGGTGAGCGTGTAGTGAACCGCAAGTCGGCGGTAAAAATACCCCCCGATGAGCAGCACCCACATCAGCAATATGGCAAGCATCAACCACATCCAGCCGCTGCTGCCCATGTTGAACACAGCCGCTAGAATCGGCAGACCCAGCGACAAGACCGTCGCTCCGATCCAGTAGCCGAGCATGGCTTTCTTGCTATAGCTGCCGCTCCAGACTTCGTCTTCTGCGACTTCTTCGACCTGTCGCGCCGCTGCCGCGGCGACGAACTGCGTGCGTGGGTCGTTTTCTGTCAACGGGGGTGGTCCTTGGCGACGGGGGGGCACCAGCGGGTCGACCGGCTGTTGTTCGCCGTCGAGCTTTCCGCCACAGTGGCCGCAGTAGATCGTGTCGTTGGCCGATTCTCGGCCACAATGGGGGCACAGCATAAAAGTTTCCTCAAACGCGATACGATTCACAACAGCCAATCCCCTAATGTGCAGCGAAACGGGCGATGCTTCAAGCTGGCATTCGCTCGCTGGCGGCCGATCTTGGTCGCCGGTTGGCTTGGCCCTGTCGCCATTTCGACGCTCGGTTACACTTGTTTCACAGGAATCCGAGCACTCCAGCGATCGCAAACATGGCCGACAAGTTTGACCCCTACCGCGAAGCGCTGGTCATGGAAATCGAAACGGTTTGGCCCGCCGAGTGCCGCGATTGGACTCCCGACAAGCGCGCCGATTTTGAGCACCGACTGCACGCGACCGCCAGCCATGCAACCAAACTGCAATACATCCGCACTCACACCGGATTCTGTCGGCGAATTGTCGTCACACCCGACGATCTCGCTCGGCTAGCCTCGACCAACGTCGACGCACCAAGTCGCTAACCCTCGACCACCCAAGCAACCGACAATGTCGACCTTAAGAGTCAATCTGGCTGAACGAAGCTACGATATCGCCATTGGTAGCGGCATCGCCGAAAGCATTGCCGACTACTTGCAACAGTGGTCACCCACGTCACACGTTGTGCTCGTCACCGATGAAACGGTCGACGAGTTGCACGGCGATCGCTTGGCAAGCCACCTGACCGAAGCCGGTCTCGAGGTCGATGTCTTCGCGGTCCCCGTCGGCGAAACCAGCAAGTCTGCCGACCTGCTCATCGAACTTTGGGAGTCGCTACTCGACCAGGGAACCGACCGCGGCAGCGTCGTCGTCGCCGTTGGTGGCGGAGTTATTGGCGACCTAGCGGGGTTCGTGGCCGCGACTTTCACGCGCGGTTTGCGATTCATACAAGTCCCCACAACCCTGCTCGCTCAGGTCGATAGCTCGGTCGGCGGCAAAGTGGGCATCAATTTGACCGAAGCCAAGAACATGGTCGGCGCGTTCTGGCAGCCCAACGGTGTGCTGATCGATGTCGACCTGCTGGCGACTTTGCCACCACGCGAATTCGCCGCCGGCATGGCCGAAGTTATCAAGTATGGTGTCATCATGGACGCCGAGTTCTTCGAGTGGATCGAGAACAACCAATCGGCGATCCGCGACCACGACGCCGAAGCACTCGCCCACATCGTCGAACAAAGCTGCCGCTTGAAGGCACAGGTTGTCGAAGCCGACGAGCGCGAGACCAGCGGCCACCGCGCCATTCTGAATTTCGGACACACATTCGGCCACGCACTCGAAGCCGCCACCGAATATAAATCGCTGTTGCATGGCGAAGCCGTGGCCATCGGCATGGTCTGCGCCGCCCGACTCGCTTTCACCCTAGGCCGAGTTGACGAGGGATTCTGCCAGCGGCTCGAGAAGCTGCTCGCCGCCTTCGATCTTCCCACGAAGATTCCTCTCGACATCGACCGCGACGCGGTATTGAAGCTCATGTGGCACGACAAAAAAGTCGCCGACAACCGCTTGGTCTTCGTACTCCCCACGCAACTCGGCCACGTCGAACTGGTCAGCAACGTCGACGACAACGCAGTCGACGACAAAGCAATCGTCGCTTCGCTTGGTTAGTGGTGAGAGGGCGTACGAGAGCCCTCACTCGAGTGAGCCAAGTCGTGGATACCGCCTAATCCAAAAAACGTAACTGGACGCCGACGACCGTAGGGAAGCTGGGTGAGCGGGGCGAGTCGAGGATGTCTCCCCCGAGGCGTCCGTTTTGACCGTTTTGTCCACGAAACAGCCAACAAGATTGGAGGGGACAAAACCCCAACTTTTGTCTTTCGCCGAAATCGAAAAAAGCACTTGTTTTCCAGTCGATTTCGCACATCATCAGTGAATTTCGTACCTGGGTTTTGACTGACCAGTTGGTATCATTTCGGACAAAACCCATTTTGGGGAGTCGAGAGTTGAGTGGAAGGGTTGGAGTGAATGCTTTCGGAGGACGAAGTTTCTCGTTGCAGAGGGCGAGGCTCCTGCCGAGCCCTAACTCGCGGCTAAGCCGCAAGCGGCAATTTTTACAACTCCGAATATAAGCTACCGCGTGACCATTTTCTACGACGATTTTTGGCCGTCTACAAGAACTGACGTGCCACGTTTCTCGCCGCATTCGATGCGACCGCTGGGTTGGCCAACGGTCAGCATCAAGTGCCAAGCTCGCAAACGTCGTTCTGCTTCTCAGTGCACATCCCCGCAACGCGTCGGTCGTTTTACGCAAATCGCTGTCCAACGAACGGTTGTGGCTAACTTGGGAAGTTCACGGTCAGGAATCGACGCCCCTGCCCGCTCCTATTGCACCCCCCTCTAGACCTCTAGAGTTGGGCGTCCCTGCCCGTGCGTTCGGTGTCCCCCCCCGTGCGTCCGCCGTTCTTCTTAGTTGACTTAGATTTCTTCGCCGCATCCGACGCTTTCGCTGCGACCTGGCCTGCTTTCTCCGAGAGCGATTCTGGGCCCAGCCCTTGCGTTTCGGCTTCGTCCATGGCTGCCGAAGCAGTTTCGGCTAACTTTTGTTTTCCTTGCTCAAGAACGTCGGCACCCATTGATTTGGCTTCGTCCCAGGCATCGTCGGAGGCTTCTCCTATCCATTCGTCCTCTGTCCGCGTCCGCGGCAAAAGTAAACCAGCCAGCAGTCCTGCGGCAATAAATCCGCCCGCGACCGCTAGAGGGTACATCTCTGAAGCATCGTCAAAGCGGTCGCGAGCAAGATTCATCCCATCCTTGGTCCGATTAATGCCGTCGTTTACATAATCGCCGGCTGCACGCGTGGCTCGAACCGTTTGTCGATATCCCCGATTTCCCTGCCGTTTGGCTCCTTGCCAAGCTTTTTTGCTTGCGTCGGCAACTTGCGTTGCACCTGCCGTTACATTTTCGGCCGTATCGCTCGCAGCACCCGACAACGCACTTCCCACGGATCCGGCAACCCCTTTGGCTTTACCAGCAAAACCAGGTCCATGTTCGGATTCATCCTTAGGGTCGGCTCCAAATTCTGTGGTACTGAAGTTTGGACCGTCGGGACTCATACTTCCGATTTGAGTCGAAGAATGAGGTCGAAATGCCTGACGCCCTTCGAGGTCGAACTCCTCGTCTTCGCTCTCATTCGCGGCATCGTAAATCGCCCAACCGACACCCGCGACCATCAACAAAGTGGGCACAGGATTGTTTTGAGCATATCGACCGATAGTTTTCGTACCTGCTTTCAGTTTTTTCGAAACGTCTTGCATGGTCGAGGTAACGTTACTACTGCCATTGCCGCTTGGCTTAAAAATCTCGATTAACTCGTCGAGCAAATGGCGGGGATGCAGACGCTCACCAAGTTGGTCGAGTGTTTCATCCATTTCACCGCGGGTCTGACGAATATCGTCACGAAGGTCGTCAGAAGAACCGGGAGTCGAGGTATCGGAGTGACTTTTTGCTTGGTACATGGTTTATCCTATTTAAGCGTGGAGAGTGTTTTTTTGGGAACGAGGCTCGTATCTTTTAACGTTGACATCGCCTTCTGAGCGAGGACAACGCCTATGACGCTAACCACCATCCCAACAATGAGTGGACCCAGCCATTGGGCGGTGGCCGGGAGCCCCGCGTCGGCCAGTGCGACAGATATGCCCTCAGAGATCGCCCGGAGCAAGAAGATTGCACCCAACAGAACCACGAGAACTCCGGCCATGAGGTAGCCGCAATTTCGTAGCAGCCGCGAGCCCTTCTCACTCATTTCAGTTTTGACAAGCTGAACTTCTTGCTGAAGCAAGGCAGTCGACTCGTTCCGAAGTTCCTTAATAAGTTGGGCGATGCTTCGATCGTCGGTAATAGTATCTGACATGATGTTAAATTCCGTTCTTAGGATTTCTTGGCGGATGTTCCACTCGGACTCGCCGAAAAATGAGGAGAGTGGCCTTGTTCGAGAGAGCGTGGTGAGTTCGCGGCCTCTGCAGGGTTCACGCCCGTTCGGGTGGGTTGATTAACCGAGGGAGTGGCACTCGCTGAACTCGACTCCGGAATTTGACGCGATCCGTTACTTGCTGTCGCTTTCAGAAACCGTGCCAAACCTAATCCAGCGATAAAGCACGCGCCATACGCCATTTCACGATTTTTTCTGATCGCGTCCTCAGCGTCGTGGAGAAGATCGGGCAGTTCGCGATCTTCCAAATAGGACTTGGCGCGGCCTATCATGTCTGCCGCCGCATTCGCATACTGGCCCAGGTTAGCTTCACTTTCAGAGTCGTATTTTTCGGCCGCCTCACGCAGTGAGTCCGAGCAAGCGCCTAACTCGTCGGCAATACGCCCCTTCTGCTTGTTGACAAATTGTTTGCCCTTCTCCTTAGCAGAATTCGCAGCCTTGCTTGCCTCTGCTCCAACAACCTTTCCAGCGTCTTTCAGCTCGTCTTTCGCTTGCTTGGTTGCGTCATTCACCTGACGACGCGCTTCATTGACGCTATCGCTGGTACCACTTTTTGACTGGCTCGCTCCATCGGACTTCGCTTGAGGCCCTTTGGTGGTTTTTTTTGTAACGCCAGCATTTTGCTGGGACTCTTTTATTGGTGCTGTCATCGTAGACTCCCATGTGAGATAAATTGGTTGGTTGACGAGCAAGAAGCTCACTAAGGATTCACTTCGCGAACGTCTTCATTGTTGATGGAATCTTTGTTCCCGTTTTGAAGACCTGGCTCCGATGGAGTCGATTCGGCGGGGGGTGTGGTAATCCCGTCATCATTTGTTTCGCTCATTGGACGATCGACATTCACTTCGTCCTCGGTCTGACACCCTCCCAAGGGGGCCATTACGATCGCGACGGCAAAGGCGGAAGCGAGGTGTAAAAAGCGTTTCATGATAGGCTCCAAGGAATTAATCGAAGTTTTTTTGAGAGATGTAAGTCAACGATTAGTCTTAGGCGGACGGGCAATCGGTGCTTGACGATGCCTCTCGGACTATCTACGTCGGCTCTCGAGTCTTTGCCAGCGCCCATGCACACGCTATACCAATCACGGCTTGAGCGATGCGTGAGCGGTCCTAAGGCGACTACCGACAAAGGGGAGCGAGGATACTTGTCGACGATGCTTGTGCCGTGATTGGGCGTAATCCGTCGGACGACAAAGCGCGACGATACTAGGCGAAGGGCGAGTGATTCGCTTCCGATGCGCGACGTCGCGAGAAGGTCGCACTACACACAACAAAAAAAATTCGCGTTTTTGCAATAGGGTACATCGTAGCGCTGTGAGCCCATTCGGGTTGGCAGCGCTCGAACCAACATGATCGGACCTCGTTAGCGCTTCAGCTTCCAAGTCGGGACACCACGACCGTGACCCCGGGGACCCCGGGTAACTCCCACGCTCGCCACATTTTCTTCCGCGAGCCTCGTGATAGCATACTGCACACCCGTAAAGGCTTTGGCCGGCACTTCCACCGGGTGGCGGGCCAGCCGCACTCGCTTGGCTGGCAGCGTTTCACTTCGCGATCGCCCGCTCGCTTCCGCGTCTGGCGGAGCGAGTTGTTGAGCTAGCCACAGCAGTTTGCTTCGCTTCCGCACTTCTAACGTTAGTCGCTGCGCGAAGCGGTCGTTTGGCGCCGCCATCGCGCTGGCAAGTTGTGCGCTCCGTACGCAACGGGGTAGAATTCGGGGAGTCAAGCCGGGGGCTGTTGGCGTTGTTGCGAATGCCGGGTGTCTCCCAGGGCCTGTCCCGAATCACTCGACAGACAATTCCGTGCGGGCAATTCCGTGCGGGCCGGAGTTCATCGCCGAATTAAACTCGTCTATTTCTTCTTCACTTCGCGATAGCAGGGTGTCGAGGCGAGTGTGAATACCACAATTTCTTCGCCCGTGAGTGTGCTGATGTCGTGGTGCAAGCTGAGCGGTTGCACCCCGGTAATGTCCTTGACCACAGCTTCGAGTGCTGCGCGCGCCGTTTCGATAAGCTGGGTGCGAACCTGCTTGAGCAAGTCACGCCCCTTTTCGGGGGGAAGCGCATTGACCAAATGTTGTTCGGCAGCGGTCAACACGCCCTTCATGCGCACTACCAGCAAATCGCCTAATAAATGGGCGCGGATGTCGGTGGGGCCACGGCCCATGAACTCTTGCTCGAACTGCGCCACGCCTGTGCAGATGGCGGCTTCGATTTCTCCCACGGTCTTCATAATCAACTTCCATTGCTTTTGATCGACCGATGAATCGACTAAATCGACAACTTTCGTCTACCACAGAAAGTTACCGAGTCGCGCCTAACCACCTGGCGGATTCTAACCGAATGTCAGCCAGAGCAAAGGCAGCCGTGGCATCGAGCCGCACTTAGTGTGCTGTTCGCTGCCAGCAGAAATGGGCGCCTCTGCCGGAATTCAATCGATAGACCCTTGCATCGGCGGGCCGTAGTGGTATATTTAGAGAACTTAGATGAGCCTTCGACCTGTCAATTGGTGGATGGCACGGCTAAGATGAAGCGACGCGGGAGACAATAAGGAAGGGCAATTTGGCATCTGCCAGAGGGCTCGCCTGAAAGTAAACCGATGCGGCTTTACACCCGATGGTGTCAAGCCGCATCGGTTTTTTTATTGCACTTTCCAGATGTCGAGATTGGCCCCAATAGCGCTTTTCGACAGACGGCCAGAAACGCGACGTCTTTCACCAAAACAATTTATTCCAAGTCGTCGGACGACTAGCTAAGAGGCAGCCCGGGCATCACCGGGAGGCTTGTTAGCGAGTAAGCCGACGTGGAGCAGCACTCAAAGGTGCATGTTCCACGTCGGCTTTTTTTGTGCCTGACCCATTGCGACAGCGTGAGGGTCGGCGAAAGGATTACATCATCAACGCCCACGATTCGACAATCGCCGAACAAATGGCCGACGTGGCCAGTGTGCTGCAACTCGAGCGCACTGGCCACGCCCCCAGCGCTGTGACCGTCATTCTGAGCGCAGACACGCTGGTTGTCACCTTATACGACGCATTGTCGCCGGCCGAACGGGCGCTGGCCGAAAGCCCCGCTGGCGCCGCGCAGGTTCAGGAATTCCACCGGCAACTGTTTTCGAGTTGTAACGAAGAGATGCGAGGCGAAATTAAGCGTATTACCGGCCGCGACGTAATCGAAGCGGCGGTAAAAATTGAAGTCGCTATGGGCACTGTCGTTCACGCCTTTACGAGCGGGGCCATGGTGCAAGTGTTTCTGCTGAAGTCAGCCGAAAACAGAGAGCCGCGCACGAGCGGCGACTCGCGTCAGCCCGCCGACGACGATGGGCTGTGCATCACGCGCGACGCTGAATTTCAAGCGGGCACGAGTTTGTAGCCATTATTTTCAAAGGAGTGAAGACATGTTTCCATTATGGACCAATGAACAGACAGATCGAATGCTGCCCAACAACATCCGCCATCGCAATCCGCTAGTGCAGGGACGGGGCTCTCGCCCTGCACCCGCCGCGCCAACGGAGGATGGCGCATCCGCTTGGCGCGTGTTGCGGGTTCTAATTGTCGATGACGAGCAAGACCGGTTGGGCGGGCTGCTGGCGCTCATCAATGCCTCGGGGCACGACGCACGAAAGGCATGCCACGGCCGAGCTGCCTTTATTTTGGCTGCGGATGAACACCCCGATATCGTGCTACTCAATCTTGAATTGTCTTCTGCCGACGGACGCCATTTGGCTAGACAACTGCGGTCTGACGCGCAGCGGCCCGACTGTTTGATCATTGCCGTGGCGGAATGGGCCGACAACGAGCGCCGACAACAATGCGGCGATGCTGGCATCGACCTGCTATTTGTCGAGTCGCTCGATCCGTCGGTTTTGGAAATGCTGCTGTGGCTCGAATGTCTTCGCACGAACCGCCGACGGGTGCGCGTAGCGCGCACCACAAACTACGAGGCGCATCGGAGTGAATCATGCTGACGGGTACGCTCAATAAACTGAAAGTAGTCGCCATTGCCGCGGTCACCCTGTTGGTGTTGATCGTGGTCTTACAGAACACGCAGGCGGTGAAAACGCACTTGTTGTTTTTCACATTGACGATGCCGAATGCGGCGCTGTTGTTCGGAACGCTGATTATCGGTTTCGCGATCGGGGTAGTGACCGCTGGACATATTGTGTCGATCGCTAAGCGAACCATGCCGAGCAACGAACCAAAGGGAACCGCGCACGTCGTAGATGATCGGGAGAATGAACGTAAGGCGAGTGCGACGACATCGTCACCGACGGTAAGTAACGTCGGGCACCAACAACGACATCAACTGTAGATGGACTGGAAATTGGGCATGTTAATCCTATCGAGAAGGAATGGAGAAACGGTCATTGTAGGTGGCGGTGGCGGATTGGATCGCACAATCAAAATCACCGTTCTCAAGGTCAACTCCGGCGTCGTGAAACTTGGCTTCGACGTCGATCAAGATATTCCCATTCGTCGTGAGGAAGTCTGGCAACGTATGTCGGCCAGCGGCGAGCTTCAGGAGGGCATCGAATATGTGAAACCAACTTAAGTTGTTCGTTACACGCCCTGTTGGCACGTCGCCAAACGGGGCAACACACTTTTTTGAGGAGAAGAATCATGCTTCAGTTAGCCATTGCTTGTCTCGTTATCGCGCTAATCGCGGCGGTATTAGGGTTTGGTGGAATCGCCGGCTCGTTCGTAGGCATCGCGAAGATCTTGTTTATTGTCTTTCTGGTGATTGCCGTGTTGGCTTTCCTGTTTGGCGGAAAGTTTATGCGTGATGTCACCTAACAAGCGTCGCGGCGACAGTTTGGAGAAACAGATATGACCACGATGGCGGTTGTGTCGCCCAATGAGGGCGAGCCGCCGTGAAGGTGCGTTCGAGGATGTGCCACGACTGGCAGATCCGCATCAAAGCATTTAAGAAAGTCGAGCTTTCAATGAATAAGTTTCTAGTTAGTTTGTCGGTACTGACACTGGCTTCCGCCGTCGGATGTACGGAGGATTCGTCAGAAGGACCGCAAGCGACTGCACCACGCGAAACGCGACAAGCGGTCGCACCACGCGAGACTCAGCAGTCGAATGAACCCGTTAAAGTTGTCGCCAATAAGCCCGTTCCCGGCGAGGCAGACAAGACATTCAGCCTGAGCGTGCCATTCGACACTGTCAAACTCACACAGGGAGAAGAAAAGTCGATATTGATCGGCATCAATCGCGGCGAAAACTTCCGCGAAGAGGTGGCGATTGAAGTATCTGATCTGCCTGAGGGTGTGACCTTAGAAACAGCCAAGCCTGTTATCGAAACCGGCGATACCGACGTAACGCTCTTGCTGAAGGCCACGCCAGATGCCGCCGTGGGCGATTTTACGTTCAAAGTGACAGGGAGCACCACCAGCAGCGGTGCCGACTTCACTCAAGAGGTGAAGCTCACCGTGGCTCAGTAAGAGCGCGGCTTCGATGATGTTAGTGGAGTTTCGTGTGATAGCAGCCAGTTGAATAACTCAATTGGCTGCCAGTCACGAGCTCAGAATAAAAATTGTGGTGGCGATCGCCCGTTTGCCGCGGAATAGAAAAGCTATTTATGAACAAATCACCTACTGAGCTGGTGTCGGATGCATCGCTGTTGCCTCGAGAAGGTCGTTCGATGGCAATCTCAACGCGCGTTCGCGTGCTGAACCTGATTGCCGTCGTCTTGCCCTTGATCGGTTTCGTGGCTGTCGTCGCGCTGCTTTGGGGCCGAGGATTTCACTGGGTCGACGGTGCGCTGCTGTTGGGCATGTATTCGTTGACCGTGGTGGGAATCACCGTCGGCTTTCATCGACTGTTTTGCCACCGGGCGTTTGAGACGAATCGGACCGTCCAATTTTTGTTGGCTGTGCTCGGTTCGATGGCGGTCGAGGGCCCGCTGCTCAAGTGGGTCGCCGTACACCGCCGCCACCACCAGCATACCGATACTGACAAAGACCCACATTCGCCACATGAAGGGGGCGAAGGTGTGCTTGGAATGATGCGCGGCATCTGGCATGCCCATATGGGATGGTTTTTTCAGCCGGTGCCGCCGAACCTGCCGCGTTACGTGAAAGACCTACGTCAAAGCCGCACATTGCGCCTCGCGAGCGCGCTGTTTCCGTTATGGGTGACGTTGGGCCTGCTCATTCCGGCCGCATTGGGCGGCCTGTTCACAGGGACTTGGATGGGCTTTGGCACTGGTTTTCTGTGGGGAGGATTGGCGCGGATCTTTCTGGTGCATCATGTGACCTGGAGCATCAATTCGATTTGCCATCTCTGGGGCAGCCAGCCGTTTCGAGCTGGTGACCACAGCCGGAATAATTTTGTGTTTGGAGTCCTCGGATTTGGTGAGGGGTGGCACAACAACCATCACGCCTTCCCCTCGTCGGCCCGATTGGGTTTGCGATGGTGGCAAATCGACCTCGGCTATTGGTTCATTTGCGCGCTGGTTTGGATGGGTTTGGCGTCGAGAGTCAAGCGGCACGAGTATCAACCAAAAGGAAACGAAGTCATCGCCGACAGCGCTTCCGTCGGGGGGTGAAACTCGCAAGTTGCACACTCCGCCGACTACGCTGCCGACGGCCGACGCGATCAAGAATGCAGCCATGTCAGCATTTACATCGGCCTCGGCGTGTGGGGCAAGAATTACCTCAATCGAAGAATTCCATGCCAGACAACTCGACGATTACGACGAATTTGCAATGAAGTCGAAGCGTTCACAGATTGAGTCAATGGGATGCCAACGTGCACCTTGCCAGCGACGACGGCACTTCGCGTGATGGTAAATCAACAACATTAAAACAAGTCGGCAGGCGTTTATGAGTAAGGACAACCCTTTTTCAGGACCTACCAGTATGAAACTCAAATCGAAACGTGCCCAGTCCGCCCCGCTCCCGAAGACGAAAGTCTCGACCAACGACGTTCTCGCCGTGCTGGGTCACGAAATGCGAAATCCGCTCAGCGCCCTCAGCAATGCCTTGGAGGTTTGGGAGCACGCACAGTGTGATGCGGTGCAGATCGACGAGCTTCGTCAGCTTATGAAGCGACAGGTGTCGCAGTTATTGCGCTTCAGCGACGATCTGCTCGACGCCGAGAAAATTTCTCAGGGCCGGCTCCCACTCCGCCAGGAACAAGTCGAACTTCGACAACTCGTTAACGACGCCTGCGAAGAAATCCGCCCCTTCATCGATCGATGCGGCCACGCGTTGACCGTGACGATGGGCAGCGAATCGATCGCCGTGCAGGGTGATCGTTCTCGCTTGCTACAAGTGTTCGCCAACTTGATTCAGAATGCGGCGAAATTCACCGCGCGCCAGGGAAGCCTACGCGTGTCGGTCGAGCCGCAGGATGGCATGGCCGCTGTGCGTGTCAAGGACAACGGACATGGAATCGATGAACAGATGCTATCGACAATCTTTGAATCGAATACACAGCTCAACGGAACGTACGGGCCCGAGAACGACGGGCTAGGGATTGGTCTGCGGCTGGTCAAGACAATCGTCGAACTACATGGTGGTTCGGTTGTCGCCCGAAGCGCCGGCCCAGGCCAGGGGAGCGAATTCACGGTGCTCTTGCCTCTATCCAACGACGGCCCCGTTAGTGCCCCGACAACGACAGACCCCATTGCCAGCGTCAGCGATAACGGCGCCGGTTCGACAACCCATCGAATCGTCGTTGTCGACGACTGCCGGTCGAATCGAGAGCTGCTCGCGCGCATGCTGCGGATGGTCGGCCAATCGGTGATGGTTGCCTCGACCGGTGAAATGGCCATCGACATGGTGCTCGAAGAACGCCCAGAAGTGGTGTTTCTCGATCTCGCGATGCCGGGCATCGACGGCTGCGAAGTGGTTCGCCGACTACGCAGCCACCGGGAACTCGAAGGACTGATACTGATTGCCTTGTCCGGCAGTGGCGACGAGCATACAAAAGATAAAGCCATCGCCGCTGGCTTTGACGCTTACCTGGTGAAACCAACGAGTGTTGACGAGCTGGTCACGACACTCGCTGGTTTTGGCCTCAAGACCCGGGAGTAAAACGGCCTCGCGGGGGGCCTGCTTTTGGTGCCTACTTTTGTTGCCAGCCATTTTCGCGGCACGTGTAACTGTGCCACTCGACGCTCTGCCCAGCAACCGCTTGTGGCTCGCGTTTGAAGTGTTACCGCTTTGGCCAGTCGATGTCGCAGGGAACGATTGCCCGCGAACAAAGGGGCCGGGTGGCCCTCGGTGATGGCTCACCCACGGCTCCCACAGCTCCGGACGTGCGGCATTATCGCATCGGGTTCCTAAAGTAAATCTTTCGCTCCGCTGACGGTAGACCGAGTGGACCGCTACGGATGGCCGCGACCGCTACGCTGCTAACGCCGCCAGATGTTGTATTTCAAAATGCACCACAGCGCGCGGATACCGTCGCGGAAGCCGATCTTCTTGCCTTCGTCGTAGCTGCGGGCGTGGTAGGAAACACCCACCTCATAAATCCGCAGCGGCCGACCCGCGCGACGAAAGCGGGCAAGCTTTGCGGTCAGTTCGGGTTCCATACCGAACCGATTCTCTTCGAGCGTGATCTGGGTGAGTACATCGCGCGGCATCAACTTAAAGCACGTCTCCATGTCGGTCAATTTCAAGTTGGTGAGCATATTCGAGAGCTGTGTGAGCAATTTGTTGCCCAGCGAATGCCAGTACCTGAGCACGCGTCGCCGCTCGCCACCCAAGTAGCGCGACCCGAACACCACATCGGCTTTGCCTTCGAGAATCGGCGCGAGCAGCCGCGGATACTCGGCCGGGTCGTACTCGAGGTCGGCGTCTTGAATGATCACCAGTTGTCCGCGCGCGGCGGCGATGCCAGTTCGCACGGCGGCTCCCTTGCCGGCGTTCTTCTCGTGATGCAATACGACGAGATTGATGGCCGCACCGGCGATCTGATCGAGAATCTCGCGAGTGCCATCGGTCGAAGCGTCGTTGACGACAATGATTTCTTTCTCGACGGGTGAGAGTTGCACCTGCTCGACGAGCCGGGCGATCGTCGCTTGCTCATTATAAACCGGTACCACGACCGAGAGTCTCGGCGGTCGAGCGAAGCTGGGCGATGGATCAGGCAAGCGTGGCGTTCAGGCAAAACCTAATGGGCGGATCAATTTGGTATAGTCTCCCGGTCGGGCCCAAGCAAGTTCGCTACCCACTTAAAAACTCATCAGCAAGAACGCCACCACGAGCAGCAACGCAAACACAACCACAACCACGCGAGGCAGGATGCCACCGCTCTCACGGTCAGCAGCGGGGTCGTCGGGCCATTCGTCCTCGGGCCAATCATTCTCGGGCAAGTCGAGTCCGCCGACATACGCAGTTTCGGACCAGCCGGTCTCCTCATCCGAACCGCACTCGGGACACGAGAGCGCGCCGTCGGGAACTTCGAATCCACAGTTGGGGCAAGGGAAAGTGTCATTGTCCATGGGCTTTGATTTCATTGCCGGTCGGGTACCAAAACGAGCGTTGCGTCATCCCTCGACAAGCGACTGCCCTGCGAGCAATACGACGCCTCAAGCGAAACATCGGACAGCGAGGCTGATTTCGCTCGACTTGTCGAGATTCAGGCGGATTTCATGGGCAAGTATATCGCTTTCGGATCGGGTGTGTTGGCAAGCTAGCAAAGGAGGCGTGACGGCGAGGCGGATCGCCTTGACGGGCCGAAGTCACAAACGAATTGAACATATTCGACGAAAATTCCGAATAGGGACCTTGTCAGAGTGCCGATCTGATGAGTATCTTTAAGTGGTAACGTTAATGAGACTCATTCTCACTTTACGGCTGCCGCTATTTACCTCTGGCTGACGCGTTATGATTCGACTGCCGCAAGAAGTTTCGCAAGGGCTCGGAGAGCGCATCGCCAATTCGCTCACCAATGCCCCCGCTCGTCAGCCGCTTGAAGTCGTCGGCATCGATGACGATAGTGGCGATGCGATTCGCCTGCGTGCGCTTGGCGTGTGTGATGGTCGTCAGGTCGAACTGCTGCGTAGTGGTGACCCTTTGATTGTCCGCGTCATGGGCTCGCGAATCGGCATCTCGCGTCGGCTTGCCGATCAAGTACGCGTCCTCCACCGCTAGCTGAGCCAGCGATCGTGCGGCACCGATTGTTCGCCACGAACGTGTAGCCAAATTATGTCGGAACCATCGGCTGCGTCGAATCCCTTCACGAGTGCCGACGTCGGCCCCTTGGCTGGCTTACAGCCTGCCGGAGTCGTGGCGCCGAACTCACCACCGCTCGTCGCCCTGGTCGGCAACCCCAACAGTGGCAAGACGACACTCTTCAACAGGCTCACCGGTCTCCGCGCCCACACGTCGAACTTTGCTGGCACGACGGTCGAATATCGCGAAGGCCCGTTGGTTGTCGGCGGCCAGAAAATCAGACTGATCGACCTGCCGGGACTGTACAGCCTCGATGCCCTCTCGCCCGACGAGCGTGCTGCCTGCGCGGTGCTCGCCGGCGAACAGCCACGACTGCCGCCAATCGATGCGCTCGTGGTGGTGGTCGATGTCACCAATCTCTCTCGCAATCTGTTTTTGGTGAGCCAAGTGCTCGAACTTTGTGGCGATCGTGAATTGCCCGTCATCGTCGCGCTCAACATGAGCGATGTCGCTGACAAACATGGTTTGCAGGTCAATCGCGAGCGCATCGCGGCCGAGCTTGGTTGTCCCATCGTGTCGATCGCAGCACGCAGTGGCACGGGGGTCGACGCACTGTTGCGCCAAATTTCTGAGCGGTTGACGGTCAACCGGTCGCTGCCACAGGTCGACGCCGTGGCACCTTGCGGCAGTTGCCGGGGTTGTGGATATAGCGAGCGGCACGCCTGGGCCGAACAAGTCGCTTGTTCGTCGGTCCGCGGTTCGATCGATACGATCAGCGAATCGACCGAGCGAATTGACCAATGGCTCACGCATCGATGGATGGGTCTGGTCGCGTTTGCCGGGGTGATGTTCGTGACCTTCTTGCTCATTTTTTGGCTGGCGCAGTGGCCGATGGAGTGGATCGACTTGCTCATGTCATCGTCAGGGAACCTGCTATCGACTTGGCTTCCCGCTGGAGATCTGCAGAGTTTGATCGTCGATGGAGTCATCGGGGGCGTCGGGGGGATGCTGGTCTTCTTGCCACAGATTTGCATTCTGTTTTTCCTGCTCGCGCTACTCGAAGATTCGGGCTATTTGGCACGAGCGGCGTTTGTCATGGATCGGCTCATGTATCGTGTTGGCTTGCCCGGCAAGGCGTTTGTGCCGATGCTGTCGGCCCACGCTTGTGCGATTCCGGCGATCATGTCGACCCGGGTGATCGAAGATCGCCGCGACCGACTGGTGACAATTCTCGTGTTGCCACTGATGACCTGTTCGGCGCGGCTGCCGGTTTATGCGATGGTGATGGCTCTGTTGTTTCCGCATGATCCGGTGCGGGCTTCGCTGCTGTTTGCTGGTGCCTATGCGCTCGGAATCGTGGCCGCGCTGGCGGCGGCTTGGGGTTTCAAAAAGTCGATACTACCCGGCGCGACGCGGCCGCTGGTGATCGAGCTGCCCAACTATCGATTGCCATCGATCTCGGCAGCACTGCTCATTACTCGCGACCGGGCTTGGTCGTTCATTAAAAACGCGGGGACGGTGATTCTGCTGATCTCGATTGTGATGTGGGCGATCGCCACCTATCCAAAGACCTCGCTCAGCGAACTTCCCGCCCCCCTGCAAACCGAGCACGCCCAGCTTGTGGCGGCGGGCGACAACGACGCAGCCACTGCGCTCTTGCAACAGTCGCAACTCGAACGATCGTTCGCGGGACAACTTGGCAAGCTAATCGAGCCGATATTCGCTCCGTTGGGATTCGACTGGAAAGTAAGCATTGGTGTCGTCAGCTCGTTTGCCGCCCGCGAGGTGATTGTCTCGAACTTGGCGATTCTCTATGGGTTGGGGGACGCAGGGGGCGACGACACCGACTCGCTGTACGACTCGCTTCGCTCGAGCCGCCACGCCGACGGTTCGCCCGTGTTTACGACCGCGATGTGCATGAGCCTCTTGGTGTTCTATGTGCTGGCGATGCAGTGCCTGCCGACCCAAGCCGTCACGGCCCGCGAAACGGGGAGCTGGAACTGGGCCATTTTGCAATTGGTTTATATGACGGTCATGGCCTACGTTGCGGGTCTGGTGACCTATCAGGTGGCGAGTGGTTTCGCTTAGCAGCCGCACAAGAATAATTTGGGGATTTGATTAACCGCGGAGTGCGCGGAGAACGCAGAGTTACTTAGGATCGCCCGCGAATTAACTTCCCGATTTCGAAAGCTGCCCCGACATTCTTTGCCGGTCGTAGTTCAATTAACCGCCACGACGCAAAGAGCACCAAGTACACGGCGAAATTGTCGCGACCGCTCTCAATGAGAACCATCAGTGAGGGCAAGAAACGGGGACAGGTCCACTTATTGACTTCCAGACCTACCAATCGAGGCAACGAAGTAGCATGCTAAATTACAAGACCTTCTCGATAAAATGGCGAATTTACTATGAGCAATACAGGACCTTTGTTCCGCGAATTGTTGGAGGCTGGATGCTCCGAAGAAGAGTTTAACACCTTTAGATGTCCAAAATGTGGCAGCTCGTTGGCTATGCGCGTGCATCCGAAAGGAAGATCGTTTTCAATAGCATGCACAAATGATCGATTGCATATCGGAATACAAGGGATGTCTGATAATCCGCCCACTTGGTGGCAAGAATTTATCGAACCGCTCGGATGGTATTAATGGGAATTTGGTGACCGACACCACCTGTGACCTTTCGGGCCGCACCGTAACCGAAACGCCAACCGACTCGACCGGCGGTTAAACCCGTTGCACTTACAACGCCGTTCACAAGTTCACGTCACCGCTCGACCCGGTGGGGAACCTCAAGGATTGAAAACGGGGCCACCCATCTCCTCGGGGCAGTTAGTTCGAAGCCAACCGAGAGTCAGCCATCGTCGACTGACTCGACCGGTCGGAACTGCCGAAAATGCGTGTCCCCCGGAACGACCGAAATTCGAGAAGGCGGTTGAAGACCTCTAGTCGGTAGCCCCTGATGCTTTAGGCCCGACTAGGATTGATTGTCCCCAGCACGCTCCGCCACGAACCGCGAACGAGCCCGTGTGTCGAGCGGCAGCCCTTGCTCTTCACACCACTCGATTAGCTCCTGGACATCCACATAATACTTCACAACCTGGCTATCTCCTGCCTGAAGCTTCGTGGCGAGCCGGTCGATCGACGCCCGCCATGCTTCATAGGTATCATCCAAATTGTGGGCGTCGGCCGCATGACGACGCAATTTCCGCCACTCCTCCTGTGTGAAGTAAGCGAGGACCATTACGGTCTGAGTAGGTGTTTATGAATTGCATGCAAGCCTTGTCATTGCGAGTTGCGTAGGATTGGTGGAGTCAACCATTCTTACTTGGAGGGCCATACCATGCTTGCCTCAGCGACTGCTGCTTACGATTCGGATTTGACCGATGAG
>JBGSWC010000426.1:0-18401 GCA_041752635.1 Pirellulales bacterium
TCGAAGGGTTCATCTACGGCAAGACAGCCACGATGCTCGCTCGCGATGCGTTGCTCATCGGCACCGCTTCGCTCGTCTGTTTGGCAATCACCACAGCGCTCGCCAAAGAGCTTCGGCTATTGTGCTTCGATCAGGCGTATGCCGCGTCATCGGGCATGTCGGTATGGCTGCTCGACACATTGCTGATGGCGATGGTCGTCGCCGTGACGATCATCGGGCTGCAAGCGGTCGGGCTGGTGCTGGTGATCGCACTGCTGGTGATTCCGGCGGCTGCCGCACGGTTTTGGACCGAGCACCTAGCAACCATGTCAGTGATCGCCGGAGTGATTGGCGCGCTGAGCGGCGCGTTTGGCTCGGCCGCTAGCGCGGTTCTGCCGCGATTGCCTTCGGGAGCGATGATCGTGATGGTGGCGACCTCGTTTTTTCTCGTGAGCTTAGTGCTTGGTCGGTCGCGGGGTGTTTTCATCCGCTGGTGGCGACGACGCCAACTCGACCAGCGAATCGCCCTCGATCATTTGCTCCGCGGTGTATTTGAAATTACCGAGGCCGATCATGGTTTGCCCACGCCGGGAGCGCTGGCACGTTTCGACAATTTGCTTTCGCTGCGAAGCTGGACTCCCCGGCAACTGCGCCAAGTGATTCGCCACGCCGAACGCGAAGGTTTCGTCCGCTGGGCGGCCGACCACGATGTGAGGCTCACCAAAGAAGGCGTCCGCGAAGCGGAACGGCTCACGCGCCAACACCGGTTGTGGGAATTGTACTTGGTTACCTATGCCGATGTGGCGACCGCGCGCGTCGATCGCGGTGCCGACGCGATTGAGCACGTGCTCGAGCCAAGCACGATTGACAGACTCGAAGAACTGCTGCGTAAGCGTCGCCACGAAAAACTGCCCGCAAGTCCTCACGAGATCGCCCGCTCGGCAGAGCCTGAGGAGGCGTCTTGAACCTACTGCAATTCGTGACCGATCGCATTTCGATCGATGGCTGGATTGTCATCGCGGGGTCACTGTGTGCAATTGCAGCGGCCCTGCCCGGCTGTTTTCTCGTGCTGCGACGGTTGAGTCTGCTGGGCGACGCGATCAGCCACGCGGTGCTGCCCGGCTTGGCGGTGGCGTTCTTCGTCAGCGGCACGCGCGATAGCATCGCCATGTTCGTCGGTGCCGTTGTCGTGGGACTGCTCACGGCACTGTTGACCGAATCGATTCGCCAATACGGTAATGTCGACGAGGGGGCTTCGATGGGTGTCGTGTTTACGTCGCTCTTCGCGCTCGGACTGCTTTTGATCGTACAAGCGGCCGATCACGTCGATCTCGATCCGGGTTGCGTACTCTATGGTGCCATCGAACAGACGCCACTCGATCGCTGGACGATCGCTGGGGCGGAGATCCCTCGCGTCGTTGTCGTTCTCGGGGGGGTGTCGCTCGTCAACCTCGTGATCGTCGTGGGGTTATTCAAAGAGCTAAAGATCTCGGCGTTCGATCCGTCACTGGCGACGACGAGCGGAATCAACGCCGGCATTATGCATTACTTGTTGATGGCGATGGTCGCGGTCACTGCCGTCGCGAGTTTCGAAAGCGTGGGCAACATTCTGGTGGTGGCCATGTTTGTTGTGCCACCTGCGACGGCGCTGCTAATCACCGACCGGTTGGAGGTGATGCTGATCGTCGCCGCTGTGGTAGGCGTGTTGTCGGCCGGGTGTGGGCATTGGGCGGCGGTCGCAATTCCTCACCTTTTCGGCATGAACAGCACCAACACGGCCGGCATGATGGCCGTTGCGGCCGGTTGCTTTTTCGCGCTGGCGGCCCTCTTCGCGCCCCGGCACGGAGTCGTGGTGCGGTGGATTCGCCGGATGATGCTCGCGCACCAGATCCTGAGCGACGACATTTTGGGTTTGCTCTACCGGGCTGCCGAGCAAGATGGCGGAACGCTCGGCAACGACGAACTGGCCGACCGCCTGCTCACGAGTCGCTTGGCCATCAGGGCGACACTCACGCTTCAGTGGGCGGCTGGCAACATCACGCGCTCCGCTGGCGTGTCGCGGCTAACACCCCAGGGCCTAGCACGCGCGCAAGCACTCGTGCGGTCGCACCGGTTATGGGAACATTACCTCAACGAACGGGCTGGTCTCGCCAGCGACCGGCTCCATCCGTCAGCCGAGCGATTGGAACATTACACCGATCCCGCACTGCGGCGACAACTCGACGAAGAGACGTCAGCCGCGACGCTCGACCCCCATGGCCGCGAGATTCCGCCCGAGCAAGAATAAGTGAAACGGCTGAACGCCACGCCGCAGCTTCATCGCCCTTGACGGAGAAATCGGGCAATTGTTCAAAAAGCTTAATAAATGTACGAGTCGATGATAACAGGGGGAGAGAATCGCACAAAATCTGCGACTAAGATGAGAAACTCAAATTTCGCCCCGCCAAAATTTTGACACACACTTTGGGCAATCGAATCGTTAAACTTAAAGAAGATCATTGTGACAAGTGCGACGGCGTAAGCTTTGTCTTTAACTCTATTCGGAGCAAACTGTGTACGAATCAACTAAGCAAGACTCAACGTCGCCACAACCATCGCGGCGGCGATTCTTGCAATCGACGGCCATCGCTGGTTCGGCCGCGACGCTGTTGGCCACCCCCAGTTGGGCACACGCGGCCGGTACCGACGAAACTCTGCGAATTGGTCTCATCGGAGCGGGTGGTCGCGGAACCGGTGCCGCTATCGACGCTCTCTCGGCCGATGGCAACGCAAAACTCGTCGCTATTGGCGACACATTCCGCGACCGGGCCGAAGGGTCGCTCGCCGAAATCAAGCGCGATCCGAACGTCGGCGATCGCGCGATGGTCGATGACGAACACATCTTCAGCGACTTCGATGCGTTCAAAAAGGTGATCGATTGCGGTGTCGACGTGGTGTTGCTCACGACCCCGCCTCACTTCCGGCCCGAGCATCTGCGTTACGCCGTCGAACAGGGCAAACACGTATTTGTTGAGAAGCCAGTCGCCGTCGATGCACCGGGCGTTCGACACATCGAAGAGTCGTGCCGAATGGCAGGCGAAAAAGGGCTATCGATCGTCTCGGGGGCTCTGCTGGAGATACGACCTGGGCGTACGCGCCACGATGCAACAGATTCTTGAAGAGAAAGCACTCGGCGATATCATCAGCATCGAGTCGAGCTACAACGGAGGCACGCTCTGGCACCGAGGCGACAATCCGAGCTGGAGTCGCATGGAATATCAAATCCGCAACTGGCTTTATTACACGTGGCTCAGCGGCGATCACATCGCCGAACAAGCGGTCCATAGCCTCGATAAAACCGCTTGGCTGCTGGGGGATATTCAGCCCATCCGCGCGATGGGCATGGGGGGCCGCCAGCAACGAACCGATCCCAAATGGGGCCACATCTACGACCACCACACCGTCTTCTTTGAATACCCGGGCCGTGTGCGAGTCTATTTCACGTGCCGACAAATGGACGGCACCACGTCGCACGTCGACGAGCGAGTGCTCGGCACCAACGGCCAAGCCGATGTGCTCGGCAACAAGGTTTACGACAAGTCGGGCAAGCGCACCTGGGGCTATCGCGGTCCGAAACCGAGCATGTATCGTAACGAACACGATGAATTCTTCGCGAGCATCCGCTCGGGCGACCTCATCAACAACGGCAGCTACATGTGCAATAGCACCATGCTGGCGATCATGGGACGCATGTGTACCTACACTGGCAAGACGCTCACTTGGGACGAGTGCTACAACAGCAACGTGCGACTCGGACCGAGTGAATACGCTTGGGTCGATGTTCCCGAGCCCGAGGTCGTGATTCCAGGCAAAAACGTCACGGCGATAGTTTGATTTTTTTCCACTGAGCCACTGAGGACACAGAGAATTGAAAAATTCAAGTTGCAAAATCGGAACTGCAAACTGAGAAAGTGGGGAGTTAGAGGCAATGCAATCCGGCGAATCATTTTGCACTTTCTTCCTCAGTGCCCTCTGTGACACCGTAGTGCTATAAAACAGACAGGTCGTCGATGAATTTCAAGTTGACTGCTTTCGCTTTGATCTTCGTCGCGTTCGTTGCGTCGGTACGCGCCGAATCGCCGACCGGTATCGCCACCAGTCCTTCGAGCGACGGGCCCGTCATCGAAGTCGACGGGGGCTATATGGTTGCCTATACAGCAACAATTCCGGGCACTGATGTGGTGTTCGACATGGTGCCAATTCCCGGCGGCACGTTCAAGATTGGCAGCCCCGCCAGCGAAGCCGACCGCAGCGACGACGAGGGGCCACAGGTCGAAATCACCATCGCGCCGTTTTGGATGAGCAAGTACGAGCTCACTTGGGCCGAATACAAACAATACATGCAACTCGGCGACGCCTTTCAGGCTTTTGAAGACGAAGGCATTCGCAAAGTGACAGACGACAACCAAGTCGACGCGATTACGTCGCCGTCGAAGCTCTACGAACCGAGCTTCACCTTCGGCATCGGCGACGATCCCCGGCAGCCGGCCGTGTCGATGACGCAGTATGCGGCCAAACAATACACCAAGTGGCTGAGCATCCTTCGCGACGAGTCGTATCGCCTGCCGACCGAAGCCGAATGGGAATACGCTTGTCGCGCCGGGTCGACGACAGCCTACAACTTTGGCGACGACCCCAAGCAACTTGGCGAGCATGGCTGGTTCTACGATAATGCCGACGATGCCACGCATCTCGTGGGCGAGAAGCCGGCGAATGCGTTCGGGCTGCACGACATGCACGGCAACGCCGCCGAGTGGACACTCGATGCGTATACCGAAGAGGGCTATGTGGATTGGGCGGACAGCGAACAAACGTCGGCGACGGCTGTTCATTGGCCGACGAAGGTGAACCCCCGCACACTCCGCGGCGGATCGTGGTGGCACGATCCCGAAGCTTGCCGCAGCGCTTCGCGTATTGGGTCGAAAGACGACGAGGAATGGAAGAGCTACGATCCCAACTTACCGCGAAGTCCGTGGTGGTTCGCAAGTGACGAAGGACAATTTGTGGGAATACGCATCGTCCGCGTACCGAGCGATTTCACTGCCGAACAAAAGAGACAATACTGGGAGGCCGATGTTCCGCGCATAATGGAAATCGCCAACCAGCGAATCGACGAAGAAGGCCGGGGCGAACGAGGGATAGTCGATAAGGACTTGCCCAAAGCGATCGAGCAACTTGACAATAGGTAGGCCCAACCTACACCCCTGACAAATCAGCGACGAGGCGTAGCTCGTCGGCTATAACACGATTGACAGCGACAATCTCAAATGAATACCCTTCCGATCGACGAAGTTGAACGCATTCCTTGCCGTATTTTTCGCCATGCACAGCAGGCGAGTTTGGCAGTCGCTCAGCAGATTGCGGCGCTCATTCGTAGCCGTGACGCCGAGGGGCGGCCCTGCGTTTTGGGGCTTGCAACCGGCAGCACTCCGACGGGCGTCTACGACCAACTCGTGCGGATGCACCGCGAAGAAGGACTCTCGTTTCAGAACGTCGTGACGTTCAATCTCGACGAATATTTCCCCATGCAGCCCGACGAACTGCAAAGCTACGTTCGTTTCATGCGCGAGCATCTGTTCGACCACATAGATATCGACTTGGCGAACGTCCACATCCCCGACGGCACGCTCCCCGACACCGAGGTCGAAGCGTTCTGTGCGAACTACGAAGCCGAGATCAAACGGGTGGGGGGCATCGATCTGCAGCTCCTCGGCATTGGCCGCACGGGGCACATCGGTTTCAACGAACCGGGCTCGGGCCGCACCAGCCGCACCCGGCTCATAACACTCGACCGGGTCACTCGTCGCGATGCAGCAAGCGATTTCTTCGGCGACGAGAATGTCCCGCGTCGCGCCATCACGATGGGTGTCGGCACGATTCTCGACGCTCGCCAGGTCGTGCTGATGGCATTTGGCGAGGGCAAAGCGAAGGTTGTTGCCAAGGCAATCGAAGAAGACATCTCGACCGCCATTGCCGCCAGCTTTTTGCAAGAACATCCGAATGCGCAGTTCTGTATCGACGAAGCGGCCAGCGAACAACTCACCCGTCGCCGATGTCCGTGGTTACTCGGCAGCATCAAGTGGGACGATGCGATCGTCCGTAAGGCGGTTATCTGGCTGGCCGGAAAGGTCGATAAGCCGATCCTCAAGCTGACCGAAGAGGATTACAACGAAGAAGGGTTGCAAGACCTGCTCGCGAGTGTCGGCCGGGCTTACGACATTAACCTTCAGGTATTCCGTGGCCTGCAGGCGACCATCACCGGTTGGCCCGGAGGCAAGCCCGACCACGCCAAGCAACCAGGCGACCGGCCGCAGTCGAACGAACACATCTTTCCGAAGCGCGTGGTCGTCTTTTCGCCCCACCCCGACGACGATGTTATCTCGATGGGGGGAACGCTTATTCGCTTGGTCGACCAAGGCCATGAGGTGCACGTCGCTTATCAGACATCGGGCAATATTGCCGTCTTCGACGACGACGCGGTTCGCTTCGCCGAATTCGTCGCCGAGTTCAATCGCCACTTTGCGATTGATCCCGAGCGGACGAGCGAACTCGAAGCCCACGTCGACGAGTTCCTCAAGAACAAAGCACCGGGACAGGTCGACAGTCCCGAGATTCAGTACATCAAGGGACTCATCCGCCGCACCGAGGCCCGCGCGGCAACACGTTGTGCCGGTGTTGATGAGTCGCAATTGCACTTTCTCAACATGCCGTTTTACGAAACGGGCCGGGTCCGCAAGAAGCCACTTGGCGACGAAGATATTCAGATCACCATCGACCTGCTCGAACAGATTCAGCCCCACCAAATTTACGCGGCAGGTGATCTGTCGGACCCGCATGGCACCCACCGCACTTGTTTGAGCGCCGTACTCAACGCCTGTCACCGCATTCGCGACCGCGATTGGTATCGCGACTGTCAGGTGTGGCTCTATCGTGGCGCGTGGCAAGAGTGGGGCCCGCACCAAGTCGAAATGTCGGTGCCGATCAGCCCCCAGGAACTGATGCGAAAACGGGCGGCCATCTTCAAGCACGAGTCGCAAAAAGACAAAGCCCTGTTCCCCGGCCCCGACCCTCGCGAATTTTGGCAACGTGCCGAAGACCGCAACCGAGGGTTTGCCGACCTGTTCGACAAACTGGGCCTTGCCGAGTACGCGGCCATCGAAGGCTTCGTGCGCTGGAAGGGTGACCTCGAAGCCGTGCTGTAACGTTCGTAGTAACCCGATTCATCGGGTTTTCGTGGTCGCAGGAATGGACGCCGGATTGACCCCATGAATGGGGTTACTACAAACCGTGACGATGCACGATACAATCAGAGCTTAACCACTCGTCTCGACAACCTTTCGATTGTGGAGTCCACTATGAGCGTTGCACGCGTAACCGAAATCATCTCGTCGTCGAAAAAGAGCTTCGAGCACGCTATTGAAGACGGCGTTGAACGAGCCTGCAAGACCCTCGACAATGTAAAGAGCGCATGGGTCAAGGATCAAAAAGTTGAAATCGAAGATGGCAAGATCAAAGCCTACCGCGTGACGATGATGGTCACGTTTGTACTCAAGGATTAGCGGTTCGTAGTAACCCGATTCATCGGGTTTTGCGCCAACCGAAAGACCGCATGAATGCGGTCACTACGAACCGACTACTTCCACTCATAGACAGCCAGCGCCCCGAGTTCGCGCACGAACACCTGCCCACCACACACGGCAATGTGGGCCCAGGCTTGGTCGTCGCTCACTTTCCGCTCGCTCAGCACGCGGAATTCAGTTGGGTCGGCGGCGATGAGATAGAGCGTTCCATTCTCGTCGAGGGCCAAGATCTTGTCGCCTTGGTAGGCCATGCTCCAGTATTTTCCGAACGGTTTGGTCCGCCACGTCTGCTCGCCGGTGGCGAGGTCTACGCAGGCGATGCGTTGGTTTCGTAGGTGGAGGTAGGCATGGCCAGCGATGACAACGGGCGATGACATGTAGCCTTGGGCGTTCAGCTTCCACTGTTCGTCGAGTCGCCAATCGCCGCCGCCGGTGTTGACTTGCCACTGCTGAGTCGAACCACTGTGGGCGCTGGTCAAGAGCGTGTCGTCGACAACCGTGGGGGTGAGGATGTTCATGCCGCGAAAGGCTTCGATCTCTTGCGACCAGAGGACTTTACCATCATCGAGCGTGATCCCCTTGAGTGCTGTGCGGGTCTGGACAACGAGTTGGCGGGTGCCGCCGAGTGTAGCAATCACCGGCGAGCTAAACGCGCTGCCATCCATGCCGCCACCATCTTCGGCGGTCCGCCAAATAACTTTCCCGGTCATCTTGTCAAGTTTGACGACTCCACCCCCTGCTTGCACATAGACAAAATCGCCATCGACCAGCGGCGAACAGACGCAGCCAAAGGCGGGAACGGGTGCTTTAAATTCCTCGGTGAAGTCGACCCGCCAAATCTCATTGCCCTTATTCGCATTGAAACAAACGAGCACATCGCGGATGCCGGCAACGTAGAGCCGGTCGCCGTCGAGGGCCGGAGTGGCGCGAATCCAACTTCCATTCGAGGCCGCGAAGAACGGAACCTGCATCGCGCCCGCCCACTCGGCTTGCCAAACTTGCTCGCCGGTTTTGCGATCGAGGGCGTAAACGACTTCGTCTTTACCGTTTCGGGTGGCAGTCGTGTAGACGAGCTTTTCACTTGTGACCGGCCCCGAGTAGCTCGGGCCAAACTCTTTACGCCACTTAAGCGTCAGATGTGACTCGTCGAGCGAATCGGGCCAAACGGGCGTCGTCGCTGCCGCGCCGTCGCGAGTCGGGCCTCGCCACTGGTTCCATGTCGCTTCGGTTTGCGCGTACGAGCAATGGCCGGTCGCAACGATGGCAATCAAGAGGAAAGATGCGAAGATGTTGTTCATTTTCATTGACTTGCTTTCGCCATGTTTTCGTCGGTCGAAATCGAAAGTTTGATGGATATATCCAACCCAATCTGTGCAAATCTGCGTCCATCTGCGGCCAAAATGGCTAATCTTCGCCGAACAATAGTCGAGCATCGAGCCAATTGGCGTGGTCGCTTTCGTCTCCCCAATCGGCGTAATCGACAACCCGCACCAGCAGCGGGCTACCAGCCACGTCAACATCGACGGCAATCGGCAGTTCGCCCGAACGAACAATAGGACTCTCGTAGGCCGATGCCAACTCTCCATCGCGCGCCAAATAAACTCGAAATACGACACTCCCCCCCTGCCCTGTTCCGTCGCGAGTCGATGAGTCATCGATGGCAATATCAGCGAGAAAACGATCAGCCCCAGGGGGCAATCGATAGACGAGCCGCGCGGCGGAGTGCATCGCGATTCCTTTCGCATAGCGCTTTCCACTCGCTGCGAGCATTTCTTTGCTGAGGCTTTCGTCGCGCGAATAGGGCCACTCGATATTAAAGTAAGGTGTCTGTTTGTAGTCGGCAGCTTCCAGTTCCGACAGATAGGCAATCTCGTCGGGATAGCCGATGATCGCTGCGATGCTTTCGATATCCTTAATTCGCACGACCGAACCACCTGCCAAAGTCGCAGTGATCGACTGGCGGATAATTTCGATCTGTCGGCAGCACAACTTGGTTCCGTCGACCAGCCAAACGTCGAATTTTGCGTCGTTTGACTCAACAGTTCGGCCGGCAAGCGATAACAACGACACGCGATCGATCGCCACCGGAAGTGATTCATCGTCGACGCTGAAGATTACCTCGGCTCCGTCGATAGCTTGGAAATTACCTGTGAGTCGGTCGCCCGTCGAAATCCACAAACGATCGGCTTCGACTGACTGGTCCGCCTCTTGCTTGGCGGCAGGCGCAAGGCCCGGCGTCGCGAGACCGTACAGTTGGTCAATGGGAAAGCTGAATTCCCGAACGGTATTGCCCCGTAAGGTCACCTGATTTTCGTCGACCATTAAAGGGGGGCGTCCCACCCACAGCGGAGCGACGACGATCTGCGACCCATCGGTCAGCGTCACGACCGGTCGTCGCTCGCGTGCCGGGGGATGACCGAAGCGAACGAGTTGGTCGAGGGGAATTCGCTGCTCAACCTCGTCACCGGTCAGGAAAACCAGCTCGTCGGACAACAACTTCAGCAACGCTCCTTCGAAGCGCTCGCCAGAAACGACGACAACTTCATCGTCTGATAGCGCCGATTCGCTCGTTAGACCCATAACGACGAGCAACGCGATCGCGAAGCAAATCCGAAATGGTGACAAGAAGGCCAAGGGGTTATCGCTGGAAAATGGGGAGAACGTTATTGGGTAACTGCAGGATGATGCAAGCCATCGCGGTGGCGTACTCGGGAGCGACACCATCGGACCACGCACCGCCAGCACCTTGGGTCGCCAGCAACGAATCGCGGATGCCTGTGTACCACGTCTGCCAGCGGTTGCCGCCTGCATGCCACATCGCTTGGGCCCCATAGTATTGGCCATAGTAGTAGTGGGATTGATTGCTGACTTGTCCCGGCCTGGGCTGGAAGCGATCGAGGTAACCGAGTCCTCGCTCGATTTCTGGGCCTTCGTAAATTCCGGCACTGTAGAGCGCGACCACTCCTGCCGCCGAGCGGGGAAACATGCTGCTTCGCTGGTTGAGCATGTAGCTAAAGCCTCCATCAGGGTTTTGGCACTTGCGTACGTATTCGATGCAGGCATCGACCGTTTCGTTCGGGACTTCAATGCCCGCGTTTCGCGCAGCGCGGAGCGCCATGATTTGACAGATCGTGACTGACAAGTCGGCGTCGAGGGGTTGAGGCTGATAGCGCCAGCCCCCTTCGCTGTTTTGTGATTTGACGATGATGTTGACGGCCCGCGCGAGGGCTTCGCGTAGATCGTCGCGATCGGTCATGCCATAGACCTCGGCCAAGTAGAGTGTCGCGAAACCGTGTCCGTACATCGGTCCGTGGGTTGCCTGATCGGCTGGCGAAATAAATCCGTTGGCTTGAGTGCTTTTAACGAGGTAGTCGATCGAACGATCAAGCTGGTCGCCATAAGGGCCGCGTCCAGGCGAACTGCCGCTGGAGAGCATTGCAATGCCACCCAACGCGACCACAGCCGGGTTGCCCCCCATGTTGCGCGACGCAAAGCTGCCATCGTCGCGTTGCCGCTCGACAAGAAAGGCAAGTCCCTTCTCGATCGCTGGTTCGGCCGGCTGCATAAGCTGAGCGGCTGTTTGCTCGGCGTCTGGCTCTTGGGCCAACGCGCGGGGAAGGATCATAGCGAGGCCGAGCAGCACGACGACAAAATGTGTTTTTCTTAGAGCCATCGCTGGGGAGTCGTGCTGGAAGAGTGAACAGCGAAACGCTAATTCTGGGGGGCCGCGAGTTGCTTGAAGTAGGCTTCGATGTCATCGCGGTACTGGGGCAGGAACTCGCTAGCCGAAGACTGGAGCATTTGCTGCCTCATGCGTTCGGGGAGTTGTCCCCACACTTCTTTGAGCATCTGTTGAGGGTCGACGGCGTCGGTCGACGTGCTGGCCTCGCCGCCTTGAGGGGGCGATTGCGTTTGTGACGGAGACTGGGCTTGCTGACTCTGACTCGGTTGTTGGTTGGCGGGCGAGTCGCTTGGTTTGGACTGTTGGTCGCCAGTCGAAGGCTTGCTACCAGGCTTGGGGGTCGACTTGGCCGTTTGTTGTTGCGAACTGCTTGGCTTATTACACTGTCCCCCTTTACAGTTCTTGCACTCCTCTTCGAGTTTGGCGATTAGTTTATCGAGTTCGTCGACAACTTCGCCTTGCACTTGCTTCGTCTTTCCAGTGACATCTTGGCGGTCGATTAGCGTTTGGGCCGTGCGCATTTTTTGTTCGACCACGGCCAGCGGATTGTCGCTCGACCGTTGGCCGATGTCTTCGCCATCGGGGTGCTTCAGTGATCTACGCACATCGTCAAGATCGGGCAATTCTTGCTTTGGCTCGTCAGCAGGCACGAGTTGCTTGAGTAAGTCGTCGCCAAGAAGATCGGCACCCAAATCTTCGAGTCCGCGCGGCGGAGCTGCGGCGCAGTAGCAAAGCGGCAGCAAACAAAGCATCGAAGCAAGAATTATTCGCATGGCAACGGACCTACGAGGGAAAATTCAACCGTTCAGGGAATTGTAGCACCTGCGACTTAAAAAGTCTCCTACAAATCGGGCCCCGGCGTTTCGGGGCTGCCCGGGCGCTGGAGCATCTCGCCAATCAAATCGGCGAGGCGGCTTTGTTCGTCGGCCAATTGCTCGGCCAATTCGGCTTCGGCCGGAGTCGGTTCGGCTGCAGCCGCCAAATCGGCTTCGACCCCACGTGTGCGGCCATTTAGCTCGACTTGCAGCCAGCGCACCATTTTAACCTCGGCCAGTTCGATCGTTGGAGGCGGTTTCTGTTCGCCTGGGTTGCCTTCGCCAGGGGGCGTATCTTGCGGCTCGCTTTCTTCGTCTTCATCGGCAGGGGGGGGAGGCGCCAGCACATCGGCCACCTGTTGCATGCGCGCGAGCGCGGCCAATTCGGCGTTCTGCGTGGTGCGGCCCGGATCATTCTCAGCCAGCAAGTCGGCCGCCCGCTGCATGTCGTCGGCCGCTCCTTGCAGAGCGAGCTGAAAGACTTGTCGCGATTGCACATTGTCAATTGCGACTCGCAATTCACTGGCGATTAACTCTTGCAGTTCCGAGGTCGCTTTGAGGGCTTCGGCCAGCTGTTCGCCAATTGCTGCGTCGGAGGGCAACTCGCGCTGCAATGCTAACGTGCGCTCAATGACTTCTTTTTGACGTGGAATCAATTTGCCAAGTTCGGCCGCAAGTCGTTCGAGAGCCCGCTGCTCGCGTTCTTGCTCGATTTCGGCGAGTCGGTTTTCGATCTGCTCGCGTGCTTCGTCGAGCTTCTGCTGTGCCGCTGGTTCGGGCGACGACTGTTGCTCCATCGCATTTCCTGCGGCCTGGGCGCTGTCGCCCGCCTGCGGGGCTGTCAGTCGACGCAACTCGCGGGCGAGTCTTTGCATGCGGCTGGCTAGCTTTTCGCGCTGTGCTTGTTTCTGGTCGCCTTCGGGGCGATTCGCGTTTTGAGCGGTATCGCTATCGAGTTCCGACAAGTCTTCGGCCGCGCGTCGCAATGCCTCAGCCAGTTGCGCCGGGTCGGTTGGTGTGCGACCACGAAGTCGGTCGAGCATATTCTTTAGATCGTCGGCCGCTGCCTCTTGCAATTCACTGGCCCGCGAGGTCAGTTCGTCACTAAGCTGCCGCGACGCGTCGCTCATGGTGCGGGCGATCTCGCGATCGGCCGCTTCGCCCACGGCATCTTCAATCCGGTCGCGCATGTCGCCCGACATGTCGTCCTGCTCGGCAAGGCTCTTGAGTCCTTGTTCGACGCGGCGGAACCGACGCGCAAGCTCACTTTGGTCGGCGGCCAGTTGTGCCGCTTCCGCCTTCAGAGTCGGATCGTCGTTGCCCTGCAGATTCGCGCGTACTTGTCTCTTTGCCAACTCACTTGCACGAGTCGCAAGTTCCCGCTGGGCATTCTCGAGCGTCGCCAGTTCGCGAAGAAACTGCTCGGTGTCGCCCCATTGCTGAAGTCCATCGAGCAACCGTTCGAGTGCTTCGACCACCTCTTGTTGCTGAGATTCAGCGGCGGCGAGCGTGGTGATTGGAGTCAGGTTGTCGGCCGTGTCACCAGCAATTGATTCCTCAAAATCTGCTCGGGTATCAGTGAAATGGCCTTGAATGCTCGGCAGTTGATTACGCATCAGGCCTGCAATTGTTTCAACGATCACGGCAAGCTGCCCATCGATCGGACCAGCATCGAAACGATTGTTGGCGATTCGCGACCGCAGCGCGGCCGCTCGCGCGGCGACGCCAAGCGGCTCGTCTCCCAAAATCGACGCGACTTGTCTTTGCTGCGTGGTGACCGTAATCAGTGCGTCGAGTTGCGCGCGATCCACGGGCGAGTCCGGCGATAGCTGGTTGGCCAACTGACTCACTTGTTGCTTCGCCGATCGTTGTGTTTCGAGCGCGTGGAGCAATTCCGCCAGCAGCGACTGCTGTTCGTTGGCGATGAGGCTGGCGAACTCTTCGTCGGTGACGATGGTAACGACAAGGGGACGTTCGGTAGTTGACTGTTGAGCAGCATAGTCGATCGCCGTCCCGACGATTTGCAGCCGCGTTCCCGCGGGCAACTCAAACGGAGCGATGTCGACTGTGCCTGTGATGGTCAGCGGCTCCACCGACGATGTCGGTAAGCTCGCGATGACGGCAGGAGTTGGTCCATTGTCATAGTGTTGTTGAGTGCTTATAGGCGTTGCTGTATTGTCGTCTGCGATTTGCTGTGTTGTCACTTCGACAGTTTGCACAGCTAAGTCGTCGGTCGCTGAGATTGCCAGCGGTATGGTGGCACGTGATGTGACGAGTTGAGGTCGCTCGTCACTTTGCCAAGAAACAATCGGAGGCGCATCGGCGATGACGTCGTAGCTGTAATCCGATGTCTCACCCGTGAGCCCCGCCACGTTGGTCATCACGATGCGATAGGTCGTTGGCGACGGTGTCGTTTCGGCAATCCATTTTCCGGCGGGCACGCGCGGGGCGCTGGCGTCACTCAGTTCGACTTCGATCGTCGTTTCCGGTGAAGTGGCTAAACGAATTTGTGCCGAGGCGATTGGTTCGCTTGCGACGCCGGTCCACTCAATCGTCGAACCCGTCAAGACGCGGAGTTGCCGCTCGGCCGTCGATTCGGCGATACCGCTGTATGGCGGAGCGATGATACGAAAGCTGCCGCGCGCAAGGCGTGGCGGGTCGACAACGGCGACCTCATGCCACTTCATCGTCGCGTCGTCGCCACCGACGGCCCGGACTTCGAAGCTCCGCTGCACGTTCTGACGTCGTGCGACAAGTCGGTCACCGACTCGTGCGGCAGGCATGCGATCGACGATCCGCCGACCGTCGCTCGCGTAGCGGAACTCGAGCTCGGTGTCGGGTGGCAAGTCGCCGGTGGTATTCACCAGCTCGACTTCGAAATCGTTACCGCGAGCGACAAGTTCTGGTAATTCCAGAAATTCGAGATGATCGTTGCGGGGCCACGACACATTACCCCACGGGGCCGCGAGGCGCAGGGCGGCCGTCGCCACGAGCGAAGGCGCCGCCACCAGCAATACCAGTGCGACGACAATCGCCGGCACCAACATTTGCCACGCGCGTTTTTCTTCGGGCAGTTTGAGCGCCGTGGCCAGCGGCACCGTTTCGCTGTCGGCGGTCGCCTCGCCAATCACGCGGCGACGCAGTTCGTCGGAACCGGCCCTCGAATCTCCCTCGCCTTGATTAAGAAACGCGATCGCGCTCGCGAGTCGATCACCCATTTCGGGAAACGAGGCTTCGACCTGCCGGGCAATTCCGAACGACGAATGCCGACGTCGCCGAGCGTTTCGCCATGCCCAAATGTTAATCGAAACAATTGCAGCCGCGACGCCGAGCGACAACAGTGTGCGCAGCCCAAAATCGCGAAATCGCACAATGTAGTCGAGCAGCCCGCCGACGAACATTGCCAGCATCGCGACCGCGACACCGCTGGCAACGAACGTAATCGTCACGCGGCGGTTCCACGTCGTGGCAAGTTGTTCGAGTTTTTCGGTGAGAGGGTGTGGCATGGGGTGTTTGCATTAACCGTTTGCTGTAACCGCATTCATGCGGTTCTTGTACTCGACCCCATGAATGGGGTCACTACGAACAGCCTATGTTACAGCATGGCCTTTTTCTTGCGCAAAATCCACTCTGTCGACAAACAAGCCGTCAGTAACGCGAGCATCCACCATTTATTCCACAGTTCCACGGGAGGTGCCGCTTCGCGGGCGATCGCTTCGCCGGCCGGCAAGTCGGCGAGCAAAGAATCGGCGTCGGCAATGTCGTAGTATTCGCCAAGAGTGGTCGCCGCCGCGGCACGCAAAGCAGCGCGATTGAGTGTCGTGTCGGAAAACTCGCCCGGTGGGGCGACAATGCGAAACTCGATCGCCGCAGGTGCCGGGTTGAGCGACGGCTCGACTAGGAAACCACGATAAGAACCGGGGGCCAGATCACGAAGCTCGGCCGTGAAACGTCCCGACGCCGCCTGTCGTTCGAGTGTGATTTGTCGGTTGGCTTGCCCGGGCGACTCGATCGACACCACAGCGGAATCACCGGTCAACGCCCTGGCGCTTGTGCCGGCAGCTTGCAGCGCAAGCCGAACAACCTCGCCCGGTTCATATTCATTGCGTTCGACTTCGAGCCGCGCACCAGCGGCGTCTTCGAGCATTTTCCCGCGGGCAAGCATTCGCAAGGTTTGTCCCCAGTAGCGAGCGAAAAAGACATCGCCCACGCGGAGTCGCCAACGCCAAGTCGAATCGATGGCGTGATACCATACCCGCCCGGCACCATAATACTGAGTTGCCACAATCGGAATCGCGGCTCCATCATTCATTTGCTTGTTCGGATGTACCGCCAGCACCTGCGCGGCTGGTTTTGCAGGGCCAACTTCCGCAAACCAGTATTGCGGTGCGAGCCGAGCCCAAATGACATTCGACTCTTCACGAGTCGGAGCGAGTTGCAAATTGGCCATCTGTTCGGCCAAGTCGGTCCACTGGGGGCGAAAGCCCTCGTCGACAATGCTACCACCGCCGGAGCCAGTGATTTCGATCGGCGCGAGACGGGCGATGTTTTCATTCTGGCGATAGTCCCACGGGAAATTCCGCGTGCCCGACACCAATAACAGTCCACCGCCCCGCTCGCCAACCATCATTTCGAGACTCTGCCAAACAAGCGGTGGCAACAGCGACGGATCGAGGTCGATGAGCACAATCACATCGAATTCGGCGAACTGTTCTTCCGAGAGTGGCAGTTGAGCGATGGCGGTACGATCTTGCCTCGCGTAGTCGAGATCGGCTTCTTGTAGGTAGGTGGCGGTCTTGAATTTGGTGTCGCGGTCGAGCACTGACTTTAAATAACGAAATTCATAGCAGGGATATCCGGCCGCCAGCAGCACTTTGACTGGTTCGTCGGTAACGCGAACTGTGAACTCGGCCGCGTTGTTGTCTTTGGCTTCTTCTTCGGCAAGTGGAGTGACTTCGAGCCGTGCGTTGAGATCGCCCGCGACTTTTGGCTCGAACACGAGCGTGATTTTTTCGCGAAACGTGGCGTCGCTAATGGCAACGACTTTGTTTGATAGTGAATCGCCCGTGGCAATGTCGATCAGTTTGACTTGCAGAGTACGGCCGGCCAAGTTGGTCGCTTCGATGGTCGCCTCGACTGTCGCTAAGTCGTCGGCAAAGACCACTTGGTCAGAAATCACCTCACTTAGCGCCACGTCGGGTTTCGCTTCGTCGCTGCCGATGCCAACCAAATACAATGGCACACCGCGCCGCCGCGCGATGGCCGCCGCTTGCTCGACCGATCGTCCGACCGTCGCGCGGCCATCGGTGAAGGCAATCACTGCGGTCGGCGACGCACTGTCGCCGGGCGACGCCATCGCTGTGAGCGCATCGCCTAGTCGGGTCCGAGTGCCGTCGTCGGCGAGTGAGAGCGCGTCGATTTCGATCGCCAAGTCCTGCGAGGTGGCGAGCGGGTCGATTTCGCTTGCGATGGCTGCGATAGACAATTCATATCGTTCGTCGAGTGTGCGAATCCGCTGACCATCGCCGGACGTGAGAAACTGCTTCGCGGCCGCGAGTCGCGTCGTCTTGCTGCCATCTACGTTGGCGTCGTCTTCGGCCATGCTCGGTGAGCGGTCGATCAAAATGGCAAGCCGTGGCTCGCCTCGCTTGGTCGTCGACAGCACCAATTCGCTGAGCATCAGCAGCACGATGCCGAGCGACGTGAGCCGCAGTAATCCCAGCAGTCCGCGATACCAATGCCCCGCCGGTGAGACTTCGGTGCGATAGATCCACACCACCAGCGCCACGAGTGAGGCGATCACGAGGGTCGTCACCCACGGCGCCCACGTCCAGTGAACATCGAGTTGCCACTGGGTCGCCGATTGGATTTGGGCAATCAACATTATCGCGAAGCCCTCCCCCAGCGATTGGCAACGATTGATTCGATCACCAGCAGCGCGAGCACTGCGTAGAGCAGCCAGCGATGGAGCCATGCTGTGCTCGAAAGCGAATCGCCGCTCCAACCTCCCGTTGCGAGATCATTAAGAACCTTGATATTTGGCGGCAGATCGTCGGCGAGGACCGGCGTGAGGTCGCTTTCGGCAGCGGCCGTGTTGACGGCGAATTGCGATTGGCCTGAGTCGCTTGTTGTGCTTCGCACTTCGTAAATGCCAGGCAGGTCGAGATCGTCGTAAATCCATTCTCCGTCACTTGCCACCACGAGCGGATCGACTCGATCGTCGGGCCGAGCGACAACGAGCTGCGTTGCGACACTCTTTTCGCGTCCCCCAATTGCTTCGGCAACAATTCGCGCGACGCTCGCCAG
>JBGSWC010000427.1:0-3931 GCA_041752635.1 Pirellulales bacterium
GGCCTTGGCGGCGATAACCGGCCAGCCGCGCACCATAGAGCATATGGCCCAGCAAATCGGCCGCATGATAACCGGCCGCGACGATGTTTGGCTCTGGCTCCGGCACGAGGTCGATGCCCGACGCGAGAATGTTAAGCTGCCGCGACACGGAGCGTAATTCAAGCTGTTCGGCGGTCGTTGGCTCGACGCCAAGGCAATCAACGCGCATGTTCGTAATCCTTGCTTCCCTGCCGAGCCGGTCGTAGGGGGGTGCGGAGTGACCGGCGTGAGTGGTATCTTCTGGCAATTGGAAAATTCAATCGCCGCAGAGAAAAAATAGCGAAAACCGGTCGATTGAACAACGCCGCTATCGCCGCCATCGACCCGCCCTGCCCAAATCTCCATGCAATATCACCACGCTTTGGGCATGAGTCTGGCGCTGCTGACCGCTTTTATTTGGGCTGTGGTCACCTATTGGTACCGGGCCGCAGGGGTCGCCATCTCACCGTTGAGGCTCAATCTCTATAAAGGATTAATCGCCGGTAGCGTGCTAGCACTGCTGTTCGGCTGGCAAGGCAATTTGTTTCCCCCCTATCCGCTGTCGGTCTATGGGCTGCTGCTCGTGGGGGGCGCAATCGGCATCGGTATTGGCGACACCGCCTTCTTTGCTGCCCTTAACCGGCTCGGCGAACGCCATACGATTCTGCTCGCCGAAACCACCGCCCCTGTTTTCACCATCGCACTCGGCTGGTTGGTGGCCAACGAAAGACTTCCCAGCACCACGCTCATTGGGTCGCTGCTGGTGCTCGTTGGCATCGCCGCGGTGCTCAGCGATCGAAGGCGGGGCGAGCAGTCCGACGACCTCAATCCACGCGGCATCGCCTATGCGCTGGTCGCTTCGATTTGTCAGGCGATTGGAATCGTTATGTCGAAGCTCGCATTTCTGCAGGCCGATGTGTTTTCGGCCTGGAGCGCTATGACGCGCATCGCCGGTGGCACACTGCTGCTGATTCCGCTGGTGCTGTTCCTGCCCACGGCGCGTGGGCTAAGGCCCCGATGGACCCCCCGACTCGCACGACTGCTCGTCTCGGCTTCGATGGTGGGCACACTCGGCGGGCTCTCGCTTCAGCAGGCCTCTGTCAAATTCACTTACTCGGGCATCGCCCAAACACTGCTCGCCAGTAGTACACTATTTGTGCTTGGCATCGCGGTCCTGCTCGGCGCGCGTCCGTCGCCCCGCGTTTGGGCCGGCACGGCATTGGCACTCGTCGGCATCGCCTGTCTAATGCTCGTCGACTTGCCCAGCGAAATTCCCACGCAACAAACGAAGTAGAGCGCGTCTCTGGCTGATAGCTCGACCAATTACCATGCAACTACTCGCTCTCGAAACCAGTGGCCGCACCGGCAGCATCGCACTTGCAACCATCGACCCGTTCACGCTCCACGAACAAGTCACTCTGCCGGCCAACGCCCGCACGGCAGCCCTGCTCCACCCGGCCATCGACGAATTGCTGAAGCGACATCAACTCGCACCACGACAAATCGATGTCATTGCGGTTGCCGTTGGTCCAGGTTCCTTTACCGGACTCCGCATCGGTGTGGTCGCCGCGAAAACGCTCGCCTATGCAATCGGTGCCAAAGTCGTCGCCGTTTCGACACTCGACACGCTCGCAAAAGCAGCACGCGATCAACACGCCGGCCCCCTCATTGCGATGCTCAACGCCCAGCGAGGCGAGTATTTCTGTGCCTCCTACGTAGCCGACGAACCGCTCCCGCGTGGCGCGAATCGTTACGAACTTCTCGCCGCCGATGTGCTCGTCGAACGGATCGCCGCCGACGTGCGATTGGCCGGTCCACTCGCTAGTCGACTATCGAGCTCGGCGATCGATCTCACTCCCCAAGCGGCCTCGGTTGCCGAACTTGCGAGTCTGCGTGCCACCGTTGGTGATTTCGACGACTTCTGGAAACTCGTGCCTGACTACGGACGTTTGAGTGCCGCCGAAGAGAAAGCATCGCCACAGTCAGGGCCCATTGCGTAACGGGCGAGTGTGTTTCGATTTGCTTGCCACCCACCTTTCGTCTTATAGTTCCGCGAGTGATTCGTCGGCAGCAGCGATCGTCGTTTCGATGTCGGCATCGCTGTGGGCGGCGCTCACGAATAGCGCCTCGAATTGGCTGCAAGGCCAATAGACCCCGCGGTTCATCAGCCCCCAAAAGAACTTGGCGAATTTGCCCGTGTCGCTGGTGCTGGCCGTTTGCCAGCCAGTGACGACCCGGTCAGTGAAAAACAGCGTCATCATGCTGCCGACCCGGGCGAGATGATGGGCGACACCGTGTCGTGTCGCCGCTTCGCGGAGGCCCTGTTCGAGCCGAGCCGAGAGCTGTTCGAGTCGCTCGTAAGGCGGACAATCGCGAATCGCTGTGAGCATCGCACAGCCGGCGGCTGTGGCCAAAGGATTGCCACTCAAGGTGCCCGCTTGAAACACCTTGCCGGCCGGAAGCACATGGTCCATCACCGCGGCCGAGCCACCATACGCACCAACCGGCAACCCACCCCCCACGATCTTGCCCAGAGTTGTCACGTCGGGGGCGATGCCGAGCCGTTGCTGCGCTCCACCGGCGGCAACACGAAAGCCGGTCATCACTTCATCGCACAGCAGAATCGCCCCATGCTTGGTGGTCAGCTCGCGCATCGCCGTGAGGAACGCCGTCGTTGGCACCACAACCCCCATGTTGCCACAGATCGGCTCGAACGCCACACAAGCGATCCGGTCACCATGCTCGGCAAACGCGGCCGCGAGGCCGTCGACATCGTTGTATTCGAGAATCAGAGTGTCTTTGGCGGTACCGGCCGTCACTCCCGGTGAGTTGGGCACCCCCAGCGTCGCCGCCGAGCTACCGGCCGCCACCAGCAAGCTATCGACGTGGCCATGATAATTGCCGGCAAACTTGATGATTACCTCGCGACTGGTGATGCCTCGCGCGAGCCGAATGGCGCTCATCGCCGCTTCGGTGCCGCTGCTGGTGAGGCGGACCTTTTCGATGGTGGGGACCAGCTCGGCAATGAGCGCCGCGAGTTGGCTTTCGCCAAGCGTCGGGGCGCCGAAGCTGGTGCTTTTAGGCAAGGCTGCTGCAACCGCGTCAGTCACAGGCGGATAGGCGTGACCGAACAACATCGGTCCCCACGAGCCGATGTAGTCGATGTAGCGATTGCCATCGACATCCCACAAATAGGCCCCGGCGGCCCGGTCGATGAAAATCGGCTCTCCCCCAACCGCCCCAAACGCCCTCGCCGGGCTATTCACGCCACCGGGCATGAGTGTTTGAGCACGGGTAAAGGCTTCGTGGCTTTTTGGGTAACTTCGCATTCTCGAGTGGGGGGTTGAGGTTGGAGTGGGAGGGCGAGGCTGGAGTGGGAGGGCGAGGCTCCGGCCGAGCCAAGGCTCACGGCTAAGTCGCAAGCGGCAAGCGCTGGTAGCGGAACTCGCCCAGAGTCGCGGCCCCTGAATTTAGTCGCGCGGTGCAAAAATCGATCGACGTGCAAAAGTCGCCGACTTTTGCACCCGCTTTGCTCGCGAAACTGCTTGATTCATAGGCCCAAACGTAATCGACTGGTGCAAAACTCGCGGAATTTAAGTTCATTGACGTCCATTTCCGGCGCCCACAATTCATTGAGTGTCCTAACGTTTCACCTCCGCGATTCAAACGACGAACACCACGCCGCCGGCACCGTGATCCACCCCCGAATGTACGGTACCGCGCGGCCATTTTCTACAACAATTTTTGGCCAGACGGCCTGCTCCGGCCTGCTCGTGTGAGCGTCACGATTGTGGGTACAAAATTCTGCCATTTGCTAAACTGGAATCAGGTTTACCTATTTTCCGGTCCCAGGAGGTGGAGTGATGAGCGGTTCATTGGCCAAGCCGATTGAGTTGAATGAAGAACAACAGCG
>JBGSWC010000428.1:0-4430 GCA_041752635.1 Pirellulales bacterium
GGCCGACGCCGATTGCCGGCAGGGCGTGAAAGCGTATCCGCCGAGGCGCGGTCGTAGCTTCTCGCGTGAAGACCGGCCCGACAAACAACTGCAACGACTCCCGCTACCGAGTAAATGAAACCCTTGATGAAACACGATGCCGAACCACCGCCTGGGATTTAGTATAGCCGCTGGCAACGGGCGCGTAACGTAGCCAGCGGGGCCACGTTGCCGGTCCAGCCGCTACAACCCGACGATTGGTAACCGAAAATTCAGCCACGTAGGGCGCCGCGGAGCCATACCAGTGCGTAAATCGCCGCGATGGTTTACACTAAAGGTCTTGTTCTGCCGCGGCCATTCCGGCCCGCGGAAGTCCCGATCCCAGGCAACTTGTTGGTCCGCATTAACAGAGGAAAAATCATGAGTATCTTGAAATCGTGGTCGATCGGGGGCCTAGTGGCTCTCGCGATCGTCTCGTTAGCAATCGCTCCTCAGGCTCACGCTCAGGGCCCGTTGACTCCCGAAATCTTGATCGGTGATTCGGTTGCTGAACCGAACGCGAGCAAGTATTCCGATATCGACGAAGCCATCAAGCGATTTGACGGAAAAGACGTCCTGGGTGCCCGCACGTTTCTTGAACGTGCGGTATCGAAAGACGACAAGTTGCCGCCAGTCGACGTGATGCTCGCAAAAATGCACTTTGTCACCGGCAATGTGCAAGCCGGGCTCGCCGCCCTCGATGCCGCTGTCCGCGACATTCGCACCGACCCCGAGCCCTACCTGTTGCTTGCCGATCAAGCGCGCTCCACTGGCCAATCGATTTCGGCACTCGCACTCTACGACAAGGGCATTGAGCTGACTGAGGCCTATGACGCCAACCCCAAGCGCAAACGCCGCTTTATGTTGCGTGCCTATTCGGGACGTGCGGCCGTGCTGCAGCAATGGGAAGACTGGGTCGCCGCCGAAGCCGACTTGCAAGTCCTTCTCAAGGAAGATCCCGACGATGCCGCCGCGCTCAGTCGCTTGGGAGTGGTCTATTTCATGCTCGACAAGCCGGCTGAAGGTTACAACTCGTTTGTTAAAGCGCGCGAACTCAACAAAGACTTGGCTCCCCCCTATGTTGCTGCAGCAACCATGTATCAGCGGCTCGGTAAACCCGACCAGGCCCGCCAGGCGTTCGAGCGGGCCTATGCCGAGAACAAAGCCGATAAGGCGACACTGGTTGCTTACGCCCAATGGCTGCTGCAGACCGATCAAATCGATCAGGCCAAGACGGTCCTGGCAGGCGCTCGGAAGGAGATTCCGAATTCGTTCGAGATTCTTCTGCTCAGCGGTCTGGCAGAGCGAATGTCGGGCGAGCTCGACGCCGCTGAACAACTCTACATGCAGGCATTGGCGATTCAGCCGACCAACCGCGACGTCTACAACCAACTCGCATTGCTGTTGTTCGACCAAGACAATACCGAGAAAAAACAGCGAGGCGCAGGCTTTGCCCAGGCCAACGCCAGCATTCATCAGAGTAACGCCGACGTGCTGATCACTCTCGCTTGGGTCATGTATAAACTGGGCCGCGTCAATGAGTTCAACGAAGCCTACCAGCGTGGTGTGCGTGCGGGTGCTTTGAGCCCCGACTCGAAATACTTGATTGCAAAAATCATGGTCGACCAGAAGCGTAACGATGTTGCCGAGAAATTGCTTACAAACGCGAGCGATGACTACCAAGGCATCTTCGTCATGAAGAACGAAGCCCAGGCACTGCTTGAGTCGATCAAGTAATCGAGGGCGACGTTGGGCTCGCCGGCGCAACAAAAAAGGTCATGGCAAGTCGATCCGTCGGCTTGCCATGACCTCTATCCTGAAGCAAAACACAGTGTGCTTTGCCCTCCCGTCGTTGTCACACAGAGAATATCGGATAGAGGTCGGTGCGAGCCGTACTCAAAAACAGAAAAATCGTCGCCGCTGGCATGGTCGTCGATAATTTCAAGGCCACTTACAGATCACCCGCCAGGGGGCAATCCGCCGCCGGGCCAATGATAAACGAAAGGCCGCCCGGCGCGTTCGGCACGCCGATTTTTGCCTTTAATCGCGGTGATAGCCAAGCGACTTTACCACATTCAACACTTCTTCGTAGTCAATGAAACGACGGCGGTGGCGGGCCTTGTACTCGTCGATCGAACGAGCTAACTCAGCCGCTTCGTCGGACAATTCGGCATAACTGTTCGTGAACTGACGGCGTTCGCGGGCTGGCGTGGCCGTCCCACTCATACGGCGACGGTCGATAAAGCTGGCATCGGTCGATGCGGAATCGCTGGTTATCGATGGTTCTTCGAGCGCGAGCGGGCTGCTCATGGCTGGATCCTTGGGGTGTCCCCGTGCAAAATGCGTGTTTAAGGCTACGCAACCTTAGTTCGCAAAACCTTCGATTGCAGTCGCTGCCTTGCTAGCTGGCGGCCGAACAGGGGAACGGTAGTAGCGATCGTGCCGATTGTGCGAATTAGCCGCCGTCGCCAGACAGTAAATGGCTTGGGGAATCCCCGAACAATGCGATCCACTGTCTGGCGAGGGATGGCCGCAAGTCCCGTTCACCGGCTAAGGCAACTTACGGAGGCTAGGGCAACTCACGCAGCCTCACGCCACGAAATTCGATCGGCGAACCCTCGGATTCGAGACACAAATACCCCTCGGCCGGCTGGCAATTATTGCCCCCCGAGACTTCTTCGCCGTTGACCCAAAGGCGAATCTCGCCGTTGATGGCGCGAATATAATAGTGGTTCCAGGCGGGTGAATCCTTCACCAAATTCTTTGTGGGAAAACTTCGCGAACCATCGGGCGAGAGTGGCGGAAACGGCGTCATCTTGCTGCTGCCGACGGGAAAAACATCGCCGTGGCTCGTATACCAATCCGCCGGTTTAGGCTGGCCAAAAGCGGTATCGAGCACCTGGACTTCAATGCCGTGAGGCAAACCCGGTCCCTTCAGCGCGTCGACCGAAGCAGGGGGCGTCCACACAAAAATGCCCGAATTGCCCGCCGGCTTGAGGTGACGCCACTGGCACACGAGTTCAAAATTCTTGTACTCCTTCTTCGACCGCAACACACCGGTCGGCTTACCAGTGCAATGGATTTCGCCCTCAGGAAACGACCACGTATCGTCGTTGCAGTTCGCATTCACAAAATCGGCTTCGCCGAGAAGCTTAAACCCCTCGGCCAAGCCATCAATACGGGCGGGGGAAACCACCCCCGGCGTTTCTTGGGCTGATACACAATCGCCCGTAGCGAACGTGAAGGCCACGACGCTCACCAACAATCCTGGAAACACCCAACGAATCAGCGGCAGCGTCATGGTCTCGATCTTTCGTCAACGAGATGAACGGCATCGAACGTAAATCACAATGCTCGCGGCCGAGCCGGTTGTCGCTTACTCGTCGCTCTTCATCCCTAAACCCGACTCGACCGACTCGGAAATCGCCTTCACTTTTTCGTCGATTCCCGACTGCTCGTATTTTCCCTCGAGATAAGTCTTCAACTCCACTAATTTCGTCTTGATGGTTTCGATGGTCTTGCTCATCGACTCAGGCAGCGTGATGCTCTCTGCCTTGGACTCGATCATGGTAATCAGCTCGCTGACCGCCGTTTTCAGCTTCTCGGGCGTATCTTTCAAGCTGTCGAGGTTTCCGAGTTTCTCTTTCAAAGGGGCGATGAAAGCCATCGCCTGTTCGCCCAATTCCCCCATCATTTTTTCGCCTTCGGCGACTGCTGCGCCCACGTCGTCTCCCACCTTGTCGGCGGTGTCTTTCGCCTTCTGCTCGGCATTCTTCAACGCGTCGGCTGCTTGCTTTTCGTCACAGCCTGACAACGATAACGTCGCGAGTGAAAGCAACGCGAACATCAGAACGGAGTAACTACTGAACTTCGACATCTTGACCTCGTATGAGTTGGTTGAGTTTGTGGATGGCGACTCTCACGGCCCACACGCCAACTAAGCTTTCTCAATTGCCGCCCGCAGACTCTCTTCGCTGTCTTTGTCGAGCGATGTTTGAAATACCTTCCCCTTGCCGGCGAATTCTTTGAGTCCTTCGAGCACTTTGTCGGCCGTCGCTCGCCGAAACAGCACAAACAGGGCCGAATTACCCGGCGTGAACGAGTCCGAAATCTCTTTGATCTGCTTGTCGTTGATGCCGATGTCGCCGAGCATGCCCGACAACGCACCCGCACCAGCGCCAACGGCCGCACCAAGCAACGGATTAAGGAAAATCAGCCCCACCAGAGTCCCCCAGAAACCACCACCAATCGCACCCGCGGCCGTTAAGTTCACCGCTTGATGAAGCTGCACCTTGCCGGCGTCGTTCTTCGTCACGACCACGGCGTCTTCCATTTCTATCAAGTATTCCGACTGCATCTTGATCAGCGCCGTACGCATCTCGAACGCCGTTGTTTGATCGTCGAAGACAATT
>JBGSWC010000429.1:0-2087 GCA_041752635.1 Pirellulales bacterium
CTTCCATACAAGCCGAAGAAGCAAACGCTCGCTGCGAAGGCACACGAACAGGGACTCGGTCCGCTTGCCGACGAAATTCAGAGCGACGCCGCGTCGGCAAAGGATCTCGATGCCCGCGCAGCAGACTTCGTAAACGAAGACAAAGGGGTGAAAGAACCCGCGCTCGCGCTCATCGGCGCGGGACACTTGCTCGCCGAGCGATTCAGCGAAATGGCCGATTTGCGTCGGCTCTTGCGAAAGCACTTTCGCAAGACGGCGAAGGTTGTCGCGACGCAGGTCGTGAAGGAGCACAAGAAGCTGCCGCTTTATAAAGACTATCTTAACTACAGCGACTCGCTCGCTCGCGTGAAGCCCCACCGCACGCTTGCGCTTAACCGAGGCGAGCGCGAGAAGATTCTCCGCGTCGGTGTCGAAGCTGACAACGAGGGGCTGCTCTCGATCGCCAACGAAATGCTCGTGCCCGTCGATCATTCGCACCACGATTTTTTGCTCGGCTGCGTTCGCGATGCGCTTGATCGGTTGGTGATTCCAAGTCTCGAGCGCGAATGCCGTCGCGAACTGACCGAACAGGCCGAGAGTCATTCGGTCGAGGTATTTGCCCGCAATTTGCGAGCGATATTACTACAACCGCCGGTGCAGGGACGCCGGGTGCTGGCGATCGATCCCGGCTACAAGAACGGTTGCAAGCTGGCGGCGCTCGACGAAACGGGACAGCCGATCGACATGGGGCTTGTTCACGTCACAGGTAGCGACGAACAACGCGCAGCCGCCAAAGCCAAGCTCCAAGAGTTGATCGAGCAGCATCGTCTCGACCTCATCGCCATCGGCAATGGTTCGGCATGCCGTCAGTCCGAGACACTCGTTGCCGAGTTGCTGGGCGAAGCATTCACCGATCGCAAGGTTGAGTACGTAATCGTCAACGAAGCGGGGGCGAGCGTTTACAGCACCAGCGCGATCGGCCGCGAGGAATTGCCCGAAATCGAAGCGATTCAGCGGAGTGCGATTTCGATCGGTCGGCGGATGCAAGACCCGCTCAGCGAACTGGTAAAGATCGACCCAGCGAGCATCGGTGTCGGACTCTATCAACACGATGCGAAAGCGAAGCACCTCCGCGATTCGCTCGAAAATGTCGTGCGGGCCTGCGTCAGTTTCGTCGGCGTCGACCTCAACACAGCCAGCCCCGCGCTGCTGGGATATGTGTCGGGGCTCAATCAGCTCACGGCACGTCGGATCGTCGAACATCGCAACACCAACGGCCGGTTTGCCAGCCGCGACGCACTCAAGCAAGTCACGGGCGTTGGTGAAGCGACCTATGTACAAGCGGCCGGTTTCTTGAAAGTCGACGGAGGCGACACGCCACTTGATCGAACTTGGGTTCACCCCGAGAGCTACGAAGTAGCAACTCGGCTGCTGGAAAAGCTGAGCCTACCGCTCGAAGAAATCACCACGGGCAAAGCGACCGACAAATTCCGCGAAGGGCTCGCCGGACGAGATCGTAACACACTCGCCAGCGACTTGGGCGTCGGTTCGCTGGCCCTTGAGCAGTTGATCGAAGCGCTCGAGCGACCCGGCCGCGATTTGCGAGCCGATCTGCCACCCCCCGTTTTTCGCCGCGATGTGGTGAAACTAGAAGACCTGGAAGTCGGCATGCAACTGCACGGCACGGTGCTGAATGTCGTCGACTTCGGTGCGTTCGTCGATGTGGGGCTTTCGGATTCGGGACTCGTACACATTAGCCAAATGAGCACCGATTTTGTTCGCGATCCGCACTCGATTGTGGCGGCCGGCGATCAGGTGACGTGCTGGGTAGCGTCGATCGACCAAGCGCGCCGCCGTGTCGCGTTGTCGATGCTCGCACCCGGAACATCTCGCCCCGAACGCGAAGCCAAACCGAAACGCCAGCGCCCACCAAAGTCGGCGAAGCCCCCTGTCGAGGCGAAACAGCCATCGGGCAACGTCAAGCAACCGGATCGAAACGACTCGCGCGGCAAACCACGCCCGCCACGCAAGCGTCCGCAGCGCGGCAAGAAACAAGACTCGCGCGAACCGCAGCACAGCAGTTTCGAGAAGCGGGCCAAACGAGAGGT
>JBGSWC010000430.1:0-11748 GCA_041752635.1 Pirellulales bacterium
TAACGACAAACGACATGGAGTCGCCCGTTGCCAGACTGCTGTTGGGGTGTTGCCTACAACTTCACGAGCATGGTGAAGAGGTCACATTCGAGCGGCTCATGCTGACCCTCGACGACGAGCAAGCGAAAAACCGACTGGTGACGCTTGACGAATCGGGCCGGCAAAAAATCGATAGCGATAAACAGCAACGTCTGTCCGATGTGCTGGCACTTCGCGACCGGCATCGACAGCAACTCGCCACCCGGCGATCGCTGGCCGACCTGCACGACGATCGAGTCGATCCCGCGCACAAGGAAACGATGCTCACCGATTTTTTCAACAACCTAAAAAGCCGCGAGAAGGGTACTTCGTCCACGGATGGGTGAAGGTTCTCGGAGGCTAGTCGCTCCCACACCGCTCCGCAATACAACGGGTTGGGGGTGGCGAACGCGTTCCTCGTACCAGGCGTGCATGATGCACGCGAGGAGTCGATGATGACCCGTGTTTGCGATTCGCAGTTCTCCGCGCTCGTTTCCCTCGCCCAAGATCAGGGCTATCTCACTTACCAGCAGGTCAGCGGTTACCTGCCCGACGAAACTTACGGCACCGAGAAGATCGACCGGCTGCTGGCGATGCTCGATGCACTGAATATCGAATTGGTCGAAGACCGCCGGTCGCATTCGGAGCGAGTCGAAGAAGCGATGGCCGGCAATGGTGACCGCGCCGCGTTGATCACCGAACCGCTACCGAGTGGTTCGAGCGATCCGATTCGGATGTACCTGTCGCAAATGGCCGAGATTCCGCTCTTAACTCGCGACGAAGAGATCGGACTCGCCAAGAAGATCGAATTGACCCGCAAGCGTTTCCGCCGCAATGTGTTGCGTTCGTTCTTCGCGCTCAAGGCGACGGTCGAATTGTTGGAACGCGTTCACAGTGGCGAATTACCATTCGATCGAACCATCAAAGTATCGCTCACCGAGAACCTGACCAAAGAGCAAGTGCAAGCCCGGATGCCAGCGAACCTCAAAACGCTTCGCGAAATGATGGCGGCCCAGGAGCGAGATTTCTGGACGATCTCAAGTCGCTCGGCTTCGAGCGATGAGAAGACAAAAGCTCGCCAGCGTTACATGCGTCGTCGCAACAAGATGCTGGTGTTGGTTGAAGAACTGAGCCTTCGCACACGCCGCGTGCAGCCTTTGATCGATGGTATGGAACGCGTGCTGCGGCTCATCGACCGGACTCGTGGTGAACTCGCTGAGCTGAAGGCGAACGGTGCAGCGGCCGACAAAATCGCCAGCGTGCGTGCCGAATACAAGCAACTGCTCGGCCAGATTCTCGAAAGCCCCAGCAGCTTCCGCCGTCGGGTCGAGGCGCTTCGTCGTCAGTTTCGCGACTTTGAATACACGAAGCGTGAACTGTCGAGCGGCAACTTGCGACTCGTCGTGTCGATTGCAAAGAAGTATCGCAACCGGGGACTGAGCTTCTTGGATTTGATTCAAGAAGGCAACACCGGACTGATGCGGGCGGTCGACAAGTACGAATACCGCCGTGGGTTTAAGTTCTCGACTTATGCAACGTGGTGGATTCGCCAAGCGATCACTCGCGCAATTGCCGATCAGGCCCGCACGATTCGCATTCCGGTTCACATGATCGACGTGCTCACCAAGCTCCGCAACACGGCCAAGAAGTTGCAACAGGAAATGGGCCGCGAGCCGACGACCGAAGAGGTCGCCGTCGCCGCTGAGGTGAGCATCGAAGAGACCGAGCGAGTGCTCGACATCGGTCGCCACCCCGTGAGTCTCGATCGCCCAATTGGCGATGGCGAAGATTGCAGCTTTGGCGAATTCGTCGAAGACCAGCACACCGAGAGCCCGTACAAACTAGCCAACAATAGACTGCTTCGCGAGCGGATCGAAGAACTGTTGCAGACGCTCACCTATCGCGAACGCGAAATTGTGCGGTTGCGTTATGGCTTGGCCGACGGTTACGCCTATACGCTCGAAGAAGTGGGCCGCATTTTCAAGGTGACCCGCGAACGGGTCCGGCAGATCGAAGCCAAAGCGGTTTCGAAGTTGCAAAACCCCGTCCGCAGCCAGATGCTCTCGGCCTTTGTGCCCGAAGAGTACGAAGCGGTTGCGGCATAGCACAACGATTTGAGCCGAACGCGCTAGCGTCGGGTGACGAACCGAATCACCCGCGGCTAGCGCCGACGGCTCAAACAACGTCAGACGGATTATCGAATGCGAGTCCTTGCCGTTGGCAATTTAATGCACCGCGACTTCGCGACCGCCATCGCGCGGATTCGCGAGTCGGCCGAGCTTTGTATCGTCAATTCGCCTGAGGAATTTTTGGGCCGACTGCGAAACAGTGGCGACAAGTACGACCTTGCGCTCAGCTTCACGAGTCGACCCGGTGAGCTGCCCGACGACCTGGGACGGCGACTGATTCGGGCCGCCCCATTGGTAGGCCGGGCGGTGCTACTCGGCACTTGGTGCGAGGGAGACGAACGCAACGGTCGGCCTTGGGCCGCTGTCGAGCGGGTATTCTGGCACCGCTTCGCGCCGTGGTGGGAAACCAATCTTCGGCGTTTCAAAGACCGGCAGCTCTGTTCGTGGCACACCGGTTACCGCCATTCGCCGCTCGCGCCAAGCGCGCGTCCAGCGATCGCCTCGGGGGGCGTGGTGGTCGTGCGTTCGACCGACTGGCAATCGATCGAAACCATCATGGCGCTGCTCGACCAAGCAGGCTACGCGACCGTCGCCTCAAAAACGGGCCGGCCGATACCCATCGCGCGACCAATCGCCGCAGGCATTTGGATCGGCGGCCAAATGGTCGGCGATGCACGAGGTGAATTCACGCAGTTCGCCAACGGTGTGCGACAGTTTGGCGGGGCCTCGCTGGTGGCAGCCGTCGACTTTCCACGCGTCGACGACGCAGAGTTCGTCGAGTCACTGGCCGGTTCGATCCTGGCGAAACCTTGGCGTAAAAGTGATTTGCTGTTCGCTATCGAACAGCCCGGTCGCGCGATACATTCGCTGACGACATCGTCTTGCGCTTGATGAGTTCCGCTGAATCGGCTTGGCGGCATCACAAAAATGGGGGCGAGTTTCGGTGTGATCACACCAAAACTCGCCCCCGACGAATTCATCGAGATAGCGAGCAACCGCCTACTTAGCCGATTCGAGTTGCTTGCGTTCGGCCTTAGGCGTAGCGGTTCGCAGGCGTGTGACGCGGCGGTCGGCCTTGCTGTTGACTCCGTTGACGACCGAACCAATGAGCCGGATGCCAACGCTGCGGAGCAATTCGGCCGCTTGGTAAATCTTCGGCACCTGGGTTTGGTCACGCAGCACCGAGAGGATCGCTCCGTCGCAGTGTTGACCAATCATCAGCGAGTCAGAAATTCCCAGCACAGGGGCTCCGTCGATAATGATGAAGTCGTAGTCGGCACGCAGTTTTTCGAAGATCGGCTGAATCTGGTCGGTCGCCATGGCATGTACCGCATCGGCGTCGCAATAGCCAGCGGTGAGCAACCACATTCCATCGGCTTGAGTCGGGTTAATGACATCGCTGACGTCGGATTCAGCACGCAGCACTTCGCACAAGCCATCTTCGAGCGGAAGATCGAACATGCGATGGAGCGAAGGCGAGCGAATGTCGGCATCGATCAGCAGCGTGCGTCGCCCGGCGCGAGCGAGACTCACCGCCAGTTGGCTCGCCACGGTCGTGCGACCTTCTTTCGCAGCAGGGCTAGTCACCAATACTACCTGCCGTTGCTTGCTGGTCGCTTCGTGCATGAGGGCGGTGCGGACACTGTCGACCGACTCGGTAAGCTGAGCGACGAGTGGGTGCTTCGGGTTGAGGGTCTTGCGACCACCGAGACCGGGCAAAATTCCCAGCACGCGAATGCCAAGCCCTTCGTCGATCTGCTTCGGTCCGTTAAGTTTGCGATTCATAAATTCGAGGTAAGCGATTCCCAAACAAACGAGGCCAAACGTGCCGAGTGCTCCCGCTCCGGCAATGGCATACTGCTGGGTGCGATTGATGCCGGGAATAATCACGGCCGGTTCGATCAACGAGACTCGCTCCGTATTTTGACCCAGCTCGATGTCCCAAGTATCGATTCGTTGGGCCAGGTCTTGAGCCACTATCTGCTCTTGTTCAAGCTCGGCTTCACGCACAAACAAGTCGGTCGATTTCTCTGATTTCGACGAGAGCACTTCTTTGAGCTGCGCTATTTGTTCGTCGAGAGCTAAGATGCGTTGCTGATTGAGCCCGTATGTTGTGCGGAATTGCAGTTCCATCATCGCCAACTCGGGGTCGGGCTGACCTGTCTGCGTGTTGGACAGTTGCGCTTTCATCTGAGCCTTATATTGATTGAGTTGCTGCTGGAGCATCACGAGCTCGTTTTTCACGCGATCGATTTGTCGAGATGACTCACGTTTGGTTTGCTGCTGCAACTGCCGAAGTTGATATTGCTTAATCATGATCTCTTGATTCAACTGGCCAAGATTGGGGTCGGCGGCCAGTTGGGCTTCGATCTTGGCGTCTTCGATCGTTTTGTTGCCGCGCATATTCTGGTAGAGCATGTATTGGGTGTAAGCTTCGATCGACGCTTTTTCGGCATCTGCCCTGGCTTTGAGTCGGAGTGAATACTCGTTCATGATCAGTCGCGCCCCGGCATCGAAACTGCCTTCGGTGAGACCCAAGTCTTTCCTCATCTGGGCCGTTTCTTCGAGCAAGCCACGGATTCTTTCCTCTTTCTCTCTGTAGTGTGTACCGAGTGCATCGCGGATGGATGCGCGCTGGATGCGTTCTTGTTCGAGCACGACACTTTGATACGCATCGGCGACCGAGTCGACGACTTTCTTCAGTTGCTGCCCCTCTTCATTGAGGCTTAGCCCCACGTTCAGAATTTCACTATCACCTTGGTAGTTAACAACGAGCTGCTGCTGCAGAAAGGCAACCTTATCCTGCTCTTTGTCGAGAAACGGAATCGCAGCCCCACGAATTCGGGCGTCGTTGATCGCTTCGTTCAGTACCCGCGGGCTTCGCATATAGGCGACTACCGTCGCGCGATAGACGTCATAGGAGGCGTCGTTGTCATTGATCGACGTCGAGAGAATTGTCGGACGCTCGCTGCGAACCGCGAAGAACGTCATTGCCGTGTTGCTGACCGGGAACAGAAAGTACAAGCCAACGGCGGCAAGCGAGGCGAGCAGCAGCCCCATCAGGGTTGCTAGCAACCACCGGCGGCGGAAAGCGTGCCACAGGTTGATCGGATCGACTCCGCCACTCACGACCTCGGGCGATCGTGAGATTCCCGACGGACTGGCGTAGGGGCCGACCATGCTGGCGAGGTGTCCCTCTTCGCCTGGACGACGGGCGGGCACGAGAGATTGGGTGGGCATTTCGTGTTCGTGATTGGCCATCGAGCAAGACTCTCCTAAAGAATCAGCGACCGGGCATGTTACCAGTTAAGACAGGGCGCTACGTGACGAGACAAGTGGGCGAATGTTCCAAAGCCGTGATGAAACGCGATCGAAATCATCGCACGAAATTGATTGAGTTGGGAATCTATGCAACAACGAAGCCAAAGTGGCCTATTTGGTCGCCGACAACCGGTTTTCGAGTCCGTGAGCAGGGTTATACCGATTCGCCGGTCTCTCAAGGGCCCCACCAATGTTTCGCAACGCCAACGTGTTGAGTCAATTGTTGTAATTTTTGCACACCCCGGCAACGTTTACGCGGGAATCTCTACGCACCGCTTGTCGCACGGGTTCCCAACAAACTTGCACCACTCGACACTTCGTCGTCATCGTCGGGGAGGGTCAGATTCTCGAGTATCTTAAGCCCCAAGAATAGAAAACCCATCGCGACGATAATCATGGCAAAACCAGCATAATCGTGAATCATGTGCTTCATGTTTTCTTCAAATTCCGTCGGCTCGGGTGTGTTTCCTTCGACGGCTAAGTAAAGCAAGGCCGTGACCGTGATGCGGATGATGTTGGTGGCGAGCGCAATGGGGACTGCGGCCAGCAGCAACACCAACTTGTCCCACCAAGGACGCCGAATCAGCAGCACCAGCGCAATGGTCATTGCCGAGAAAATCGTCAGCATCCGCAATCCGCTACACGCCTCGGCGACTTCGAGCGGCATACGCAGTTCGTTAATCGTGATCGTGCTGCCACGCAGCGTTGCTGCGATGCCGAGTATTTGCAGAATAAAAGTGCTGACCATCGCAGCAAAGCCTTGCAGCGTTCCGAGCAACCAGATCTCGAGCTTGCTGGGGAGCGGGAACATAAAGACCAAGAACAGCAGCGGCACGGCTGTCCGCTTGAGCAGCGTAAAGCCACCAACGGCCGCAAACAGTCCGACCGCCGCGACCAAAAAAGTGAGGCGATCGGCTGGTTTCATGTCGTATTGAGACGCGAAAACCCTTGCCACCAGAGCGACGACAAACGCGGCGACGCCGACCCACCGCTGCCAGTGGGGAGCGACTTCGAAGTCGTGGTTATAAAATATCAGCCCAACCGACACGAGAATGCCCACGGCATATAACCCCCAGGTCGCCGCTGGCAGGGTGGTCTCCATGCTGTCGAGCAGGAACCAACAAGCCCCCGCCGCCAAAAAGGGCGTACCGACAATCATCCAATTCTTCTTCTCTCGCTCGGGCGTGACTTCGTACTTCGCCCGCCGTTGGTTCCACATCAGGAACAGCCCGATTAGCGGAATGAGCCATCCATGCGAATAGGTGTCGTCGTCCCAAAATTCGCTTGTCGTTTCCAGCATATTCGCGTAAATGGCGATCAAAATCGCCGCGGCGGAGACAACGCCGATGACCATGCCGAATTGCTGGGATTCAGGAACGGTCGGGATGTATTCGTCGTCGTCGTCGGCACGAAAGCCGGCGGACGCGATTGGTGAGATTGTTGATGCCATCGCCTGCGAGTTGCCGTATCTAAAATAGAAAGGGAAGGAAGTTTGCGGCGGTGCCAGTGAAACGCCGAAAGCTAGCACCCACCCAGGCACCCGGGTGATTGGGGTGGGAACGTCGCGAACGGCAATTGTCCATTCCTTCAGACCGCGCGGCAAACGCCGTCACGCTCGCGAGTCGATTGAATCCACCGTTGACTAAGTTGAACTATGCGTCGAAATCAACCGAATCGCGAACCTAGCTTCGAGGATACGCGTGAACTCGAAATCTGTCAAACAACCGAAGTCATCGAATGGTGGTAAAGTTCCGCCACTTGGCCGGATGTGGGGGCATGTTTTTCGATGGTGTCGATTGTGCCGGGCAATGGCAATTCTAGGCCAATGAGCGCGTTTGGGTGCTAGCTCTGGCCCTTTAAGAACGGCGGTGGGTCCATTTTTGGCGGTTCTGACGGCAAAAGTTGAGACCAAGGCAAAGTTCGTGGCAAACTTTGCCGATTGTTACGGATATGCCAAACAATCGGGTCGCGAATTCTGCGCTCCGGTGCGTCGCGACTACCGACGAACGGCCTTTTCGCTCACAGACTCATCTCAAGACGAAGCAGGCGACAACTGCCATGAAGCTCAAACAACCGAATTGCCGCGGGCCACTTTGCTCGCTGTTGCTCTTAATGGTTGCCAGCACAGGCTGCACAGCCTTCATGGCTCCGCGCGAATCGTATCCGATCACGCCCCCCGAGCCGCGACCCAATCCCGAGTTGGCGACCCCAACCGAGATAAACAAGGTCACTGCGCCTCCCTACACCATCGAACCGCCCGACGTACTGCTCATCAGTGCGGTAAAAATTGTGCCGAAACCACCGCACAAAATTGCACCATTCGACGGATTGCTCGTAAGCGTAACTGGAGTTCCTCCCGAGGCACCGATCCAGAATGCGTTCTCCGTCGATCCCGAAGGAAACATCAACCTCGGTCCGACCTATGGCAGTGTGCAAGTCGTCGGCAAGACGATTCCGCTCGCCGAAGAAGCGATTCGCGCTCATTTGGCTCCTTTGTTCTTGAATGTTGAAGTGAGCGTCTCGCTCGCCTTTTCAGCCGGTGCACAGCAAATTCAGGGTGAACACCTGGTCGCCATGGATGGGCGCGTCAACCTTGGCACCTATGGCTCGGTTTACGTGACAGGGCTGACATTGGCAGAGGCGAAGGTGGCCATCGAAGAGAGGCTCAGCGAGTTTCTTGCTGACCCCGAAGTCATTGTCGATGTCATTGCTTACAACAGCAAGAAATACTATGTCATCACCCAAGGTGCGGGCTTCGGTGACAACATGGTCCAGCTCCCCATCACCGGCAACGAAACTGTGATGGACGCGCTCACACAGATTGGTGGCCTGAGCCAACTTTCGAGCAAACGAATCTGGATTGCTCGCCCCGCGCCCGATGGGCAAAGTTGTGCCCAGCTTCTGCCCGTCGATTATGAAGACATTACGATGAACGCCATCACGGCGACCAACTATCAGATCTTCAACGGCGACCGACTGTTTATCGCTGAAGATCGCTACACCCGATTCGACAGCGTCATCGGCAAAGTCACCCGTCCGTTCGAGCGACTGCTGGGCTTCACAGCACTTGGTACCAATACCGTCAACCGCATCGCGCGGTTTGGATTGGGTCAGAACCAATAGTGCATAGGCCAATGACCCGTCATGACGCCGCGAGCACGATAACCACAGTTTCGATTTCCCGCTGCTAGTTGCCCTGTAGACCCACGACGACAAACCGCGTCGACCAAAAGGAATCGGTCATGAAATTCCACCGCTTTGTTGCCGCCTGCACCAGCTTGTCGCTGCTTTGCTCGTGGTGTTTGACCGCCGCCGTTGGCGGTGGCCACACGCCCCCCTCGCCGCCACCATGCACGGCCGATGGCGTCTGTTTGCCGGCCCGGCATTGGGGAATTGTGCAGCCGAAGTGGCGGCAGTGGCCTGGCACATCGACTGCTGCGGACAGTACTCCGACCCCGGCGACCGATCCGCTCGGTCCGTTGGTTCAGCCTCCGCCAATCGACGAAGATCGCGAGGCACCGCCACAGATACAAGCGATTGAACCCGAAGTCGAATCGTCGGGCGGCGCAAGTGGCTTCGAGTTGCCACCGATGCCCGAGTTCGAGACGCCGTCGCCCGACCAAGGCGGTTCCGCGCCACCCCCTGCGGCTCCGCCGACAGGTCAAGGAAATCCAGTTCCGAATACTCCAGGGCCGCTCGACTTACCGCCGTTGCCGTTTGGCGACCCGCTGCCGAGTCTTACGCCACCCCAACAAATTCAGCAGTCGCGGGTTCCGCCACCAGCCCGTCAACAGTCGACCCAAGTGGCGGGTGTGAATCGCGACAATGCACCGCCAACAATGCCATTTGCGATTCAGCAAGCCGTCGGCAATGGCGTTTCGCAAGCGTCGTTCGCGCCGCCAATCCAAATGATGCATGGTCGATCGGTCGAGACTCGCGCGGTTGCGCCGGCCGTGGGGGCCCTGCCCGTCGGCGAGAATTCTCCGCCGGCGTTGCCAGCCATCTTTTATCAAAATAAATAAATAGTTACGAACGGCGATCAAGCGATTTGCCATCGCCGGGCGTGGCGTGATACACTCGCGAGCGTAGCGGGAGCTTTCCAAGGGGGGAGGGGCTCTCGCGCCTCGCGAGGTTTTTTTGTTTTGAGCGATCGTACTTTCAATCCCGATGACTACGGTCCCGCGATCTCATCGCTGCTCGTGCGCGATCGCGAACGCCCGCTAACGGCCGGAGCAATCGACCCCCATCTTAGCAACGCACTGTCGCAACTCGCCCTCGCCGAGGCTTTCGCACCGGCGACGATCACCGACCGCCAGGCGGCGCTGGCGTGCATAGCGGGGCTGTGGCTGTTAGCCGACGATCTCGATTCGTCGCATCGCCTCTCGCAAGACCTCGACACGCCCGAGGGAAGCTTCTGGCACGGCATCATGCACCGCCGCGAAGGTGACTTCGGCAACGCGAAGTACTGGTTCCGTCGTGCAGGCGAACACCCCGTTTTCGACCGACTAAGCGAACACGACAAACTCGAAGGCGAATGGGATCCCTACACCTTCGTCGACATGTGCCAGCGTGCCTCGCAAGACGACCAGCTCGCCGCGCGCTGTCGACGTTGGCAACAAATCGAGTGGGAATCGTTGTTTGACTATTGTTATCATTTGGCGACCGACTCATGATTCGTCGCAATCGCCCACTCGGAGACGCAGCTCCCGACAACGAGCCGAGCCATTGGCTATTGATCGACCAGGTCGACCACGCCCACCTCAGCGGCGAGCTCGCCTCGCGAGCCATCTTGCCCGGCAGCTTGCTCGATGGTGTTTGGCGCAACGACGTGCTGTTTGCCATCGTTCACCACGACGATGGCTGGCAGGCTTGGGATGTGGCTCCGATGCTCGACCCAGAGCGCGGACACCCACTCGGTTTCACCGAAATGCTCGTCGACCACTCGCTCGCAATCTGGCGAATGTCGATCACGACTTGTGGCGCACAGAGTCCTTTGGCGGGTTACGCCGTTGCGGGTCATTTTTTACGACTGCTCGCCGACTCGCATCACGCCGAAGCCGAGGCATCGCTTGCTTGGCGACGCGACATCGAGCAGCTTCAGCAGCAGTGGCTCGCCAAGCCCTCTGCACCAACAGTCGAAGTCGCCGACGAGGCCGCCGCGCTGGTGCGCGCTTTCGACTGGCTTAGCTTGTGGCTATGTTGCTACTGTCCGGCGTACTCCGATGACCAAACGACAATGCCAACGACCGAACTCGATTCGCCGGCTATTGGCCACTCGCTATCCTTCAGCAGCTCGAGACCGTCTGGCGTCGCAGTCGACCCGTTCTGTTTTGCGGAGTCTTTCCGCTATGACACTCCTGCACGCCTGGTCACAGCGGGTCACTACACGAACGTCGTCGGCATGTTGCTGCAATGTCAGCCATGCGAACTCTCTTGGACGTTTGGGAACGCGTAAGTCATTTCGCCACAGCGGCTGTGAACGTTTGTAGCCGAATTGGTAACAATTCAGAGCGTTTTCGAAGTCGCCCCGAGTTCTTGTGATTCGGGCCGCAAGTCTGCTGGGTCTGCTGGCTTTCGCACATTATTCGCTTCAGGGGTTCACCCCATCGGCTACAATGGCAACTTCGCCCCATCGTCTGGTTTTAGCCCATCAATGTACTGGTTACTTGCCGTCCGACAGTGGCCCGATCCGCTCGATCGCTCGATCATCGTCGTCTACACGGCCGTCATCGTTGGCTTGCCGTTGGCGGGTTACGTGTTTGCTTATATCGATTGGCGGGCCAGCTACCGTCGGCTCCGCCGCGCGCTGGTGCTGGTGGTGAAGTACCCGACGCTGCTGCCCGATTGGATTCGCCGCGAGCGGCCTCGGTGTCTCGAAGTGTTTGACCTTCACATTCCGTTCACGACGGCCGAGTTGCTCGCCATTTACCGCGAGAAGGTCAAACAGGCGCACCCCGACCGGGGTGGCGACCGGCAGAAGTTTCTTGAATTGCAGCGCTACTTCGAGCAAGCGCAGGCGTTGGCCGAAGACTATGGCGAATGAGTGACGGGTGGTGGCGAACCGTAACGCCTGTCCCAAACGCTTATAGTCTCGACCCCGACCAGGTCACCGCTGCCGACTTGTTGCGGTACGTCCAACAGCACTGGCAAATCGAAAACGGCCTCCATTTTCTCAAGGATCGTTGGTGGGGCGAAGACCTTCACCACACTCGCAGGCCCGGACTCTCCGCCTGCCTCGCTACGCTCAACAACGCGGCCCTCTCGATCCACCGGCTCCGCT
>JBGSWC010000431.1:0-15659 GCA_041752635.1 Pirellulales bacterium
GGAGTCCACCCGGACAACTCACCAGCCCCCTCGTCAGTAAGAATATCCCTCGAAGCCCCATCACTCTCTGTTGCGTGGCCTGCCGCCACGATTTACCTAACAAGAGTCGACTCCCCTCGCTGACCCTACCAAAGGTTTGCGCGGCAGTTTACTGAGCCATGCTTCGCCTCGCCGACAATCCACCGATCTGTTTTTCGCCAGCCGCCACCGACGACGGATTTGGCGATCCTGAATGGTCGCTGCCTTGGAAAGTTGTCTACACCAAGCCGCGGCAAGAGAAATCGCTCGCCCGCGACCTTGTCGAACGCGATATCCCTTATTTTCTGCCGATGGTGCTTCGCGTGACGAGTTCGGGTGGACGACGGCGAAGGAATATGTATCCGCTATTTGCGTCGTATATGTTCTTCGCCGGCGACGATGATGTCACAGCGGCCTGTTACCGTACTGAGCGGATCGTCCAAATCATCAAGCCGACGGCGGAACAGCAGCCATTGCTGGCAGCGGAGCTTCGCTCGCTGGCGGCGGCGTTGGTCGCCGCCCCCGACAAGGTCGAGCTTTACAACCACTTAAGCCCCGGCAAACGCGTGACGATCAAGTCGGGTCCGATGCGAGGTATCGAGGGAACCATCCATCAGGTCGGCGATGCCCGCAAGCTGCAACTTTCGGTGAGTCTATTGGGTGTCGGCGCGCTCGTGGAGCTCCATGCCGACTTGGTGGAAAGCGTATGAGAACACCTCGATTTCGATAGTTGGTGATCAGTGACATATTTCGCCAGCTTGAGCCGACTTTCGATTTGAGTCCTGGTCCCCGAGCTAAGTGAACGGGATGGAACTAAGCCTCGCAGTTGTGTTTTCCGTGTCTTGCCTGCTGTCGCTGGGCTTGACCCGCCTGAGCATGACGTTTGCCAGTCGGGTCGGAATGCTTGACAAGCCTGACGCAAGGAAGATCCACACGACGGCTACCCCTCGTCTCGGTGGCTTCGGGATTGTTGTCGCCGCGCTGGTGTGTGCCATCCCTGCCATTCTCTTGGCTGGTGCTCCGCAAAACTCCGACGCGGCGACAATCCTTACCGGCCAAAAAATGTATGGCATCTTGCTCGGTACGCTTTGCATCTTTGCTGTCGGGCTGTGTGATGATCTGTTCGGCGTTTCATCGAAGATAAAGCTGATCGCACTGATTGCCGCATCGTGTGCCGTCTGCGGGGCGGGGGCAACTTTCGCAGCCATTCGTACTGATGGCAATGTGCTGTTGAGCTTTCCCAACGTTTCTTGGCTGGCAACGATCTTGTGGATTGTCGGCATTGCAGTCGCATTCAACTTTATCGACGGGCTCGATGGACTTGCCGGCGGGCTCGGCCTGATTTCTAGCCTCGTGCTCGCCGCTTTCCTCATCGCGAGCGGGCATTACATCGCGGCGATGGCACCGGTTGCTCTTGCCGGCAGCATCGTTGGGTTTCTCTACTTCAATTGGCATCCGGCACGCACCTTCATGGGCGACTGTGGAAGCATGACAATCGGGTTTCTGATCGGCGCGCTCACGGTCGCCACCAATCCTCTGGTCGGCACAATGCGCGGAATGATTATCCCCGTACTCGGCGTGAGCGTCGCCATGGTCGACGCGGCCATCACACTCTTTCGCCGCCGCTATCAACAACGTCGATCGATGTTCTCGGCCGAACGGGGACACATTCACCATCGATTGCTTGATCGGGGACTCAAGCACCATCAAGTGGTAATCGTCATTCATGGCGTGTCGATCCTCGCGGTGCTACTCGGAACGATCGCGCTGAGCTTCGATGGCTGGGCGACATTCGGCGGATTGGTGCTTGTCGTTCCCCTGCTCGGCGTGCTTTTCCATTCCGCCGGTTCAGTGCAAACGACCGAAATGATCGAGGCACTCCGTCGCAAGCGGTCACACGACCGCTCCACCCGGCGATTCGAAAGGGAATTCGAAGCCCTGCAACTTGAATTCGACGCCGCCGACACTTTTGAAAAGTGGTGGCAGGTGACCTGCGCCGCCGCCGATCGGCTTGAATTTTCAAGCGTTGAAATCCCAGTCGACACCCCCTATTCCGAGTCGAAAACCACCTATCGTTGGTGCAACGCCGAACCAGGACCCGAAGAGGAGCATCTCGACGCCAGGATTCCCGTCACCCTGTTCGGTGCCGACAAGCCGTCGCAAGTCGCCTCGGTGCGAGTCCCTTCGGCCGCGTGCCTTGAATCGGCTGGAAAGCGTCTTGCTCTGTTCTCGCGACTCTTGGCCGAAAATGGCCGTGAATCGCTTCGCAACATTCACAACGCGGAACGCTCGAAGGCCTTGCTCGAAAAAATGATCCCTACTTGCGAGTTGGGCAAGGTACGCGTCGCAATCGTCCACGACTTCTATGACTCCGAAGGGGGCCCACGCCATGTGCTTGAGCAACTTGTCGACATCTTTACTCACGCCGATCTGTTTGGCGTGACCGACTTTGTGCCCGCTCACCAGCGAGATTTCATCCACGAAAAGCACGTCGCTACGACATTTGTCCAGCGATTGCCCTTTGCCAAGCGGCGGCCCTTCCTCTACTCGCTACTCATGCCACTCGCCATCGAACAGCTCGACCTTTCACCATACGATCTGGTAATCTCTAGCTCGCAATTCGTCGCCAAAGGTGTCACGACCGGACCCGATCAGCTTCACATTTGCTATTGCCATGCGCCCCTCAACTACGGCCGCGATTTTTGTCGTACGCCCGGTCAATTCTACGGCTCAATCGCTCGACTACTCGCAAGTCTCGCGCAACATCGACTGCGAAACTGGGATTTCCGTGCGTCGAACAGCGTCGATCAGTTTATCGCCAACAGCAGCCACGGGGCTCGTCGCATCGAAAAACTCTATCGCCGGTCGGCTACCGTCATCGGCCCGCCGGTCGATACCGAGACATTCCTACCTGCCGCCGACGCAGGCACCGCCTCGACTGACGACGATGGCCAGAGCTACTACTTGGCCGTCAGTCGCTTCGTGCCACCTGGACGTATCGAGGTGCTGGTCGATGCTTTCGCCCAATCACCAGAGCGAAAACTAATCGTCATCGGCGATGGCACTCAGCCGCGGCGGTTGCGTCGCCGCGCGACCAGCAATATCGATTTCCTCGGCCCGCAAGACGCCGTCACCATCGTTGGCTACATGCAGCGAGCAAGGGCATTCGTCACAGCCACCGACGACGATGACCCACTCACCTTGCTCGAGGCCCACGCCTGTGGCCTACCTGTCATTGTCCTTCGCACCGGATGCATCGCCGAGTTCATCAAAGAAAGCCCCATGGGATGCTTCTTCGACGAACCGACCGCCGAAAGCCTGCTCGAAGCGCTCGACCGCTTCGACGCCGCCGACACCCCCGACGCCCTCGACCGCAAGGCAGCCCGCCAGCGTGTCGAACGACTCGCTACCGAACAATTTGTCGAACAGTTTACCGACGTGGTGAGGCGCGAGATCCGCGCAAGGTGGGGGGATCGGCTTGAAAAGCCAGCGGCGATCGTGCCCGTCAATGGATTGCCGACGCTGAGCAATGAGTCTGTCCAACGAAAAGCCATCGAATCGAGTACCTAGCGGATTCACCGTGAATGCAAAACCAGCCGAGTGAGTCAACAAACACCCGCCATTACTGACCCCTCGAACACCCCAACTCCAGCGACGCGCGGAGCGACGGTCCGCGAATGGACCAAGCTGATTGCCATCACCGGTTCGGCCCAGGTCGCGGTTCAGGCCATCGGGTTTGTGTGCGGCATTCTGGTCATTCGCCTGCTACCGGTCGAGGAATATGCTTTTTACACGATTGCCAACACAATGCTCGGGACCATGACCCTGCTGGCCGACGGGGGCATCGCCTCGGGGGTCATGTCGCAGGGAGGCAAGGTGTGGCGAGACAAAAAAAAGCTGGGGGCCGTGCTCGCCACCGGCATGAAACTCCGCCGCCAGTTCGCGGTGTGGAGCCTCGCGGTCTCGGTACCAATTCTCTATTACCTGCTGATGAAGCAGGGCGCTTCTTGGATCACAGCCACAATGATCGCCTTATCGCTGCTGCCGGCCTTCTTCAGCGCGCTGTCGGCCAAGCTGCTCGAGATCTCGGCCAAGCTGCACCAGGATGTGTCCGCTCTGCAAATCATTCAGGTCACCAGCAACGCGCTCAGGCTAGCGCTCAGCGGGCTCATGCTGTTTGTGTTTCCGTTCGCGGCGCTGGCCATTGTCGCTTCGGGCGCGTCGCAGATTTACGGTAACTGGCGGCTGCGTGGTGTATCGGGCAAGTTCGCCGACTGCTCGGCGGGGGGCGACCCACAGGTGCGGCGAGAGATCCTGGGCATTGTGAAGCGGGTGTTGCCAGGGGCGATTTATTACACGTTCTCAGGCCAACTGACGATTTGGCTGATCTCATTTTTTGGCAGCTCTGAATCCGTTGCTGAGGTAGGAGCTCTAAGCCGTCTCTCTCAAGTGCTATCACTGTTTACAGCGGTATTTTTATTGTTGTTCGTCCCTCGTTATGCTCGAATTCCCAGATCAAGCCACTTGGTCGTCCCTAGGTTTCTGCAACTTCAGGCGATTCTGTTTGCATTTCTTGGTTTGACTGTAAGTTTAGCGTCGATGTTCCCGCACCAAATTCTATGGATACTCGGCGATTCCTACATCTCCTTGCGGAAAGAGTTAGTGATAATGATTGGGGTCGACTGCCTGGCGCTGATTGCCGGCTGCAGTTATTCGCTTAACATATCGCGAAACCATATCGTTCCACCGCTGTTTGCGATACTCTTTAGCGTCTCCGTCCAGGCCCTCGCGATCTTTAATCAAGATTTGAGTTCGACATCCGGGGTACTTTGGGTCGGCGTCTACTCTGCTGCTGCACAAGCTTTATTGCACATTGTCTACATGCTGGCGGTTGTTCGCGAGTGACTGAATTGCACGTATGCACCCTCTACGAAGGCAGTTACCACTACGGCGTAGCAGCACTTGTGAATTCGCTTTGTGCCCATGGTTTTACCGGAGTTGTTTACGCAGGCTACCGAGGCGAGCTACCACGCTGGGCAGCAACCGCTGACGCCGAATCGGTTGTCGGCTGGAAATCGGCTCGGCGACTCAAAGTAACGAGTGACGTTAGTATCGTGTTTCTGCTGCTCGATACGGACTATCACCTTACAAACTACAAGCCCGATTTCATGCTCAACCTGCTCGCTGGACCGGCAAGTAGTGCTGAGTCAATGTTTTACTTTGATCCAGATATCATAGTAAACGAACGCTGGAGCTACTTTACCGAATGGGTAAGTTGCGGCGTGGCGCTGTGCGAAGACGTCAATTCTCCATTAGCGAAAGAGCATCCTCGCCGCGTGGGGTGGCGACGTCACTTTGTGAAGCATCAAGAAGTCTTGACATTTAAGTCAGAAGAGTATGTGAACGGAGGATTCGTTGCAATTCAAAAAGGGCAAGTAGCGTTCCTCGACAAGTGGAGGACGCTTCAATTACTTATCAGCGAAGTTACTGGCGGACTCTCGGCAGCCAAAATCTTCGGCGGAATTCCGCTCGCTTCAAAAGGTTTCGCGAACTGCTTCGATTCGACTGATCAAGACGCTTTAAACGCCGCGATCGAGTGTTGCGACCAAACGTGTAGCATCGTTGGCCGCGAGGCAATGGGATTTAAGGCTGGGGCTTCCGTGCTGCCACACGCTTTGGGTTCGGGAAAACCTTGGGCGCGGTCATTCATGCTATGGCTACTCAAAGGATATCCTCCCCGACTCGTTGACAAACTCTACTGGCAACACGCGTCCACTCCTCTCGCGGCGCACTCGCGTTTTGAGGTCGCCTGCAAACGACTTGCAATCGGCATCGCTTCGTTTGTTGGCCGGTTTTATTCGCGACGATAGCAGCACTGTGCAACAAATCCTCCACATCACCCCGAATCTCCCCCCCGCTATCTGCGGCTTAGGCGATTATGCCGCTGTCGTCGGGGCGCGGATCGAGCAACTGTTTCCAGCCGTTGAATGCCGGTATCTGGCGGCGGGATATCGCAGTGGCGACGGCACTCGTCGCCTGATGTCGCCCAAATGGTTTTGGAACGAGGTTTCCCAGCAGGTCGAATCGTCGGCGAACTTCAGCATCGTGCTGCACTACAGCGGCTATGGCTACAACCCCGATGGTGCCCCAGCGTGGCTTGCCGAAGCCCTCGCGAACCGTCCCACGTTTGCCCGCAACATCCGTCTTGTGACATTCTTCCACGAACTCTACGCCACTGGGTGGCCGTGGCGACGAGCGTTTTGGCAGAGCAATCGGCAACGGAATATCGCAGTACAACTAGCGCATGCGAGCGACGATCTGCTCACCAATCGTGCCGAGAGTGCTGCCTGGCTCGAACAATTAACGGGCCGCGTCGCCGGCTCGGTCGCGCATCTGCCAGTTCCCTCGAACGTCGGCGAGCCCGACGTGGTGCCCAGCTACTTCGACCGCCCGCCACAAGCCGTGGTATTCGGCGGCGCGAAAGTGAAACGTCCTTTCCTAGTAGGCCAACGAGCCAAGACAACCGCACGAGTCTGCCGGAAACTCGGCATCACCAAGGTGGTTGAAATCGGCTCAGCAATTGCTGTGAATCACAAGCCGTTCTGCGATGCGGGCATCGACGTCGTGCAAATGGGCCATCTGCGAAAAGAGCAGGTGTCAGAGCAGTTATTACAGGCCAGGGTAGGTTTCTTTGATTATTTTCCCAACGCATTGACAAAGTCAGGCATCCTTGCCGCGTTGTCATGCCATGGTGTTGGGATACTGTTCCACAACAATTTGCGAGAGTCATTCGGCAAATTACTTGACTTAAATGGCGACGAGCTCGCCCTCAAGAGGATCGCCACAGCGGCTGATCCAATGGTGGCTGGTCGATTGCTGGCTAAGCGCAGCACCACCCTTCGCACCTGGTACATTGGCCACTCTTCACGACAACACGCCTTACAGCTTCATAACGCCATAGGCGCAAGGATCATGCCATCAGCTTGTGGCTGTGATCTCGAACGAACTGAGAAAAGAGTTGTCGAACGCAGTTAGCAACAGTGTGATCTTCAGCCATCCAACGGGAAATGCCAATTCGCGTGCCGTGTTAGCGGCACTATGCGACGCGTCGCTATTGGCTGAGTTCCACACAACTGTGGCAACTTACCCAGGCAACTTCTGGTCGATGCTCGCGCGCACGCCAATTGGCAGAGAGTTTGAGCGGCGGACATTCACCGAGAATGCACAGCGTGTGACACGCCAACGACCCTGGCATGAACTAGGCCGGATGGTTGCGGGCAAGGCTCGACTTGGCTTCTTGACCGGTCACGAAACGGGACCATTTTGTGTCGATGCCGTGTATCGAGACCTTGACCGGCAGGTCGCTCGGCGATTGCACAAATGGCCGTGTCTTGGGGTGTATTCCTACGAAGACGGTGCACTGGAAACCTTTCGAACGGCCAAACCGTTGGGAATCAAATGCATTTACGATCTGACCATCGGGTATTGGCGTGCTGCGCGGAAACTCCTGGAAGTAGAACGACAGCGGTGGCCCGAGTGGGAAGCGACGATGCTGGGATTTCGCGACTCCGAAGCGAAGCTAGCTCGCAAAGACGAAGAGTTGCAACTCGCCGACCACATTCATGTAGCCAGCCAGTTTACCAAGCGCACGCTTGGTGACTACCTCGGCGAGCTACCGCCGATCGAGGTCATCCCCTACGGCTATCCACGAGTCGGCGAGCCCCGCAATGTTAGCCAGCTTGGTCGTCGGAAGCTCAAGCTGTTGTTCGTCGGGGGGCTCTCGCAACGAAAAGGAATTGCTGACGTGTTTGCAGTGGCAGACGAGCTTCGCGAGTCAGTTGAGCTAACCGTTGTCGGAAATGGTCTCGTGGGATCGTGCAAAGCTCTTTCGTCGTCGCTCTCCAGGCACCGATGGATCAAGAGCTTGCCCCACTCGCAGGTTCTTGAACTGATGCGCGACCACGATGTGCTTCTCTTTCCATCGTTGTTCGAGGGCTTTGGCCTCGTGATCACCGAAGCGATGTCGCAGGGCACGCCGGTGATCACGACGGATCGCACCGCCGGTGGCGATTTAATCGAACATGGCGTGAATGGCTGGCTCATTAAGGCAGGCAACACCGATGCTCTCCGGAATCAAGTCGAGCAGATTCTGAAGGATTTAGATAGCATCGCCTCGTGTGGTGAGCAAGCGAGGCAAAGCGCCGCCCGCCGACCTTGGAGCGCTTACGGTCGCGAACTAGCCGAGAGCGTTCGCAAGGTACTTGAAGCAACCGAATGATCAAATTGCAATCACAATTGGTATCGCATTCGCTTCACGATCCATGCGCTAAATCTTCGACGGTCGTTCACGTTAGACAGACTCAAATTGTCTTTGCGCGACCGGTCGTGCGCCCCACCGATAAGGCCACCAACGCAATCAAGTGGGGAATCTGGGCTTATTTCTTGCTGTTGATCTTCGAAGGTGCTCTGCGAAAGTGGTTGCTCCCCGAATTCTCGACACCGCTCCTCGTTGTCCGCGACCCAATTGCTTTGGTCGTGCTAGTAATGGCCTATCAGCGTGGTCTAATGCCGACGAGCAACTACGTGAAAATTGCCATGTCGATCGGCGTCGTCGCGTTCGCAGCGGCCTTGGTGTTCGGGCATGGCAGCCTGATCGTCGCCACGTATGGCGCCCGCACGCTGCTCGTTCACTTTCCATTCGCTTTCGTCATGGGTCGGGTGCTCGATAGGAACGACGTGCTAAAGATGGGCCGCGTGACGCTGTGGCTGACAATGCCGATGGTTGTGCTGATTGGCTTGCAATTCTATAGCCCGCAGTCGGCTTGGGTGAACCGTGGCATAGGTGGTGATCTAGATGGAGCAGGATTTAGCGGAGCTATGGGCTATATGCGGCCCACTGGTACATTCTCATTCACGAATGGCAATGCGTTGTTCTTCGGGCTCGCGGGGGCGTTCATTGCTTACTTCTGGCTGGAACCAAAAAAGATTAGTCGAATGGTGTTGCTGGGGTCGACCGCTGCGCTGTTGATGTCAATACCGTTGTCAATTAGCCGGACGTTGCTGTTCGAATTGGTGATCATCACGGCGTTTGCGTTCGCTGTGCTAAGTCGACAGCCGAAATACCTTAAGCAAATTCTCGGCCTGGTGTTGGCAGTTGCGATTGCCCTCGCCCTGTTATCGACAACGACCGTGTTTCAACACGCCACCGAAGTGCTGACGGCCCGTTTTGAGAACGCGTCGAAATCGGAAGGCGGCTTGCGCGGAACCTTGATCGACCGTTTCCTCGGTGGTTTAGCGGGGGCCATTCTCAGCGCCGAAAAACAAGACCTGTTTGGCAAAGGTATCGGGCTCGGAACAAACGTCGGTGCGAAGTACACAACCGGACGGCTTGCATTCCTCATTGCCGAAGGCGAATGGGGCAGGACGGTAGGCGAGCTCGGTCCCCTGCTAGGGCTGTCATTGATCTTTATGCGCATCGCGATGGCTTTCGATTTCCTCACGAAGGGCTATCACAAGCTCAGCAACCATGACTCACTACCCTGGATGCTATTGAGTTTTGGCTTCCTGCTAATTCTGCAAGAGGGATGGGCGCAGCCAACTTCGCTTGGCTTTTTTACGGTCATCACGGGTGTGGTGCTGGCTTCGCTAAGCGGGAGAAGTGGTGCGCCTGATCGACAGCGCCCCAAACCAGATTTGCGATTTCGCGAGCGCTCGCAAGTCGACTTGTTACGCCAAAGCAGTTTAGTGTTCGGGACGCAGTCGGTATGAAAATTGTTCTTCTCACCCACCCCGATTGGCTCGAATCGCAGAGCATGCCGCGGTTTGCTGAGATGATCAAGACGGGTATGACGACTCGAGGGCACGAGGTCACTCAGCTAACCGCCCAACCACAATTACTCAAGTTCCTCAAGCCGAAAAGCGCATTCTTACATAAATGGATTGGCTACTTTGACCAATTTGTGATGTTTCCCCGCAAGCTGCGTAAGATCGCTCGGCAAGCAACGCCTGACACGCTGTTCGTCGTCGTCGATCAAGCACTTGGTATGTGGGTGCCGAGCATTAGAGATCGGCCGCATGTGATTCACTGCCATGACTTCATGGCGTTGCATTCTGCAATGGGGCGATTTGCCGAAAATTTAACCGGCATCACTGGTAAAACCTATCAATGGTTAATTCGCCGAGGCTTTTCAATGGGCAATGCGTTTTTGTGCGTGTCGGAAAAGACTCGCAGTGATCTGTTAGAGTTGCTTTCCGGTCAACCGCGCATTTGCGAAGTAGTTCATAACGGTCTGCGAAAGATATTTCGACCGATGCCCACCGACGTCGCTCGAGATCTACTTTCCGGCATTCTTCAAGATGACGACCAAGACGGTTTCCTGTTACATGTTGGCGGGAACCAGTGGTACAAGAATCGTCCTGGTGTGATTCGGCTCTATAGAGAATGGTGTAGGCTGACGCCGAAGCCAATTCCCCTGTGGTTGGTTGGGGCTCCGCTATCAGATCAATGCAAAAAACTCGCCAAGGAATGCCAGAACGGCGGCACAATACGAATCCTAGCTGGTCTATCCGATGAACAAGTCGTCGCAGCCTATCACTTGGCTCGGCTCCTTATTTTTCCCAGCCTTGCAGAGGGATTCGGATGGCCGATTGTGGAAGCGATGGAATGTGGTACGCCCGTACTAACCACCAATGTTGCTCCCATGAATGAAGTCGGAGGAATGGCTGCTTTCTATCATAGCCGATTGGTCCAAGGACAAGAACGCGACTGGGCACTTGAAGGAGCCGGAAAGATCGCATCGATTCTGGCACTTTCATCCAGTGAATTACAGCAAGTCCAATTAGATGGCTTCAATCAAAGTGCCCGATTCGGTCTCGAAGAGGTACTTGGCTGTTATGAGAAATGGTACGAAATGGCATTGACCGGTCAACAAGAACAAGATGTCGAAGCAAAGGTCGAATGCGAATCTTACGCGTAATCTCAAGCATGAATCCCGCCACCGGCGGACCTTGCCAGGGAATAAGAAACTCGATTCCCTCGCTGCATCAATTAGGTTGCGAAAACGAAGTTGTCTGCTTAGATGATCCTGGAGAAAGCTATCTCGTCGCCAATGCATTTCCAATCCACGCCATTGGCAAGTCGAAGGGAGCCCGGGCCGCGAATGACCGGTTACTACCCTGGCTTGAGTCGAACGCTAGGCGGTTCGACGCAGTGATTTTACATGGTCTATGGCAGTACACGAGCTTTGCGACGACAAAGTTCGTCAAAAAAATACGCCGATCATCGTCGGTCGACAGCATGCCAAGCTATTACGTGATGCCTCATGGCATGCTCGATCCATGGTTTCAGACCGCTGCGTCGCGACGCGTGAAGGCGTGGCGAAACTGGGCCTATTGGAAGCTCATCGAACGCCACACGATCGAAGCAGCCGACGGAGTGCTCTTTACGTCTCAGAGAGAGCTTGAGTTGGCACGTCGGCCTTTTACGCCCTATCGTCCAAAGCAAGCATTCAACGTCGGCTATGGGGTGGCCAATCCACCAGCCGATGCAAAGCACCTGAGCGATGCATACCACGCAGCGTGTCCCACACTTGGCAACCGGACTTATTTGCTCTTTCTCAGCCGCATTCACTCGAAGAAGGGTGTCGACCTTCTCATCGATGCCTACGCCGACGTTGTGCAGCGACGCACCCAGCGGCAGCTCGAGTCACCGGCGCTCGTGATTGCCGGCCCGCTTGACTCGGCATATTCCGAAAAGATGCAGTCACTCGCCAAAGAACGCAAGAAAATGGATCGCACTCTGCAAATTGTTTTTCCTGGGATGCTAACGGGCGATGCGAAATGGGGCGCGTTTTACGGCTGCCAAGCCTTCGTTTTAGCCAGCCATCAAGAGAACTTCGGTATCGCGGTAGTCGAGGCACTTGCCTGCCGCAAACCAGTCTTGATCTCCGACCAAGTTAATATCAGTGACGAGATTAAAGCGGCTGGTGCCGGGTTTGTATGCAGCACAAATAAAGCGAGTATCGTCGAGTCGCTCGCAATTCTCCTCGATCAGTCTGCCGAGTCACTCGCTCGAATGTCGGCTGCTGCCCGCGAATGCTACGATTGCCTTTACCGGCCGGAGGCTGCTGCTGAGCGACTGCTTGCAGTAATCGACCCTAACATAACCGCGGGCGCTCTCCGCTAACATGACTTTATTAGACGCAAATAGTTCACGTCCGCTTGATGGTGGCGCCAGCTTCACCCTCGGCAATCGTGTTCGCCGCGTCGTGTGGAACTTGGCCTGGTTATTGTTGGCATCATGGACTCCCGCCCCGCTCCATCGCTATCGAGTCTCTCTGCTGCGACTGTTTGGGGCTCAAGTCGATTGGACGGCACACGTTTACGGAAGCGCGAAAATTTGGTGCCCCGGTAATCTTCGCATGGAGGCACGCAGTTGCCTGGGTCCGCGGGTCAACTGCTACTGCATCGACCAAATATCGCTTGGCATAGGCGCAATCGTTTCGCAGGACACTTCACTTTGCACGGGCAGTCACGATATTCGCGATTCCCATTTTCAGTTGATTACTAAGCCAATTGTCATCGAATCTGGCGCTTGGGTCGCGGCCGAGGCATTCATCGGTCCCGGTGTCACCGTGGGGCAATCCGCGGTTATCGGAGCACGGGCCGTGCTCTTCAGCGATGCCGATGCAAATGGAGTTTACGTTGGCAATCCGGCAACTAAAGTGAAGTCACGAACCGTCGCGTCGGATACGAAATGACACTCGACCTCACCATTGTCATTCCCGTCAAAAACGAAGCGAACAATCTCTCCGGTTGCCTTGATGCCATCGGTCATGACTTCGTCGCCGATGTCGTTGTCGTTGATTCTGGCAGCGACGACGGTACTCGCGACATTGCGACTCGGTGGGGGGCGACTCTCGTTACGTTCCAGTGGAACGGGCGTTTCCCGAAAAAGCGAAACTGGTACCTGCGCGAACATCGGCCCCGCACCGAATGGGTGATGTTCGTCGATGCCGACGAGTTTCTGACCCCCCAGTTCAAACAGGAATTGCGAGCCAAACTCCCATCGACAAATCACAGTGGGTTTTGGCTGAGTTACTCCATCTACTTCCTGGGCGCCAAACTTCGTCACGGTTATCCGCTCGACAAGCTCGCTCTCTTTAAGGTCGGTGCTGGCGAGTACGAACGGATTGAAGAAGAGCGATGGAGCACATTCGACATGGAGATTCACGAACACCCAATTATCGACGGCAGCGTAGGCAGAATTACGAGCCAGATCGATCATCGCGACTTTCGCAACATCGAACACTACATCGCGAAACACAACGAGTACTCTTCGTGGGAAGCCAAGCGACTGCTTCTGAATCGACAGCAACAACAGCGTAGAGGAACATCGCTGACACTTCGCCAACGAATCAAGTATCGACTCGTCGCGTCGCCACTCGGGGGCGTTGCCTATTTTCTCGGTGCCTATTTCCTCATGCTGGGCTTTCTTGACGGTACCCGGGGGTTCGTCTTTGCAATGCTGAAAATGTCTTATTTCATACAGGTCTACTGCAAAATCCGCGAAATCAGATCGCAACCACAAGCCGCCTGCCGTGAATTCGCTGCACTCGAAGCAACGAACCCCTCGGCCAATCACCCAGTTAAATGAAAATACTTCTCCACGGACTTAACTACGCCCCCGAGGAACTCGGCATTGGCAAGTACTCGGGTGAAATGATCGAACACCTTGCCGCCGATGGGCATGAGTGCGTGGTTGTGACGGCGCCACCCTATTACCCGCAATGGCGAGTCAAGCCCGGTTATCGTGCGTTCGCCTACCGCCGCGAGCGTCAAGAAATCGAACGGAGTGATGCGACCGGCAGCACGATCGACGTCGTTCGCTGTCCGTTGTGGGTGCCAAAACACGTCACCGGTTTCAAGCGAATCGCTCACCTCGCGTCCTTTGGGTTGTCGAGTCTACCGGCTCTGTTTTGGAAAGCTGTCACTTTTCGACCAGATGTAATCATCACCGTCGAGCCGTCAGCGTTCTGCATGCCGACGACTTGGCTCGCGGCAAGGCTGTGCGGCGCGAAGGCGTGGCTCCATGTACAAGATTTCGAAGTCGATGCCGCCTTCGATCTTGGTATTCTCAAGTCTCGGATTCTCCGCAAGTTGGTAATGGCGACGGAATCGTTCCTGATGCGTCGCTTCGACCGCGCCTCGTCGATTTCACCCACCATGCTGTCTCGCCTCATCGCCAAGGGAGTTGCCGACGATCGTGTTCGCTCGCTGCCGAACTGGGTCGACTGCAATGCGATGCGTCCACTCCTGCCTCACGATTTGCAGGATATGTCTAGCTTGCCGACTACAGCACCAAGCCGCGCCACGAGCAGCGCGAGTCGAGACATTACGCTGCGATCAACGCTCCGCAAGAGCTTCGGCATTCCACCCGACAAGTTCGTGGCGCTCTATGCCGGAAACATCGGTGCCAAACAGGGCCTCGAATTTCTCGTCGACGCCGCTCGCAAAGTCGCTCAACAAGGGAATGCGAAAGTCCACTTTGTGATTTGCGGTGACGGAGCCGCTTTGGGGACGATCGAAGCAATGGCGGCCGGTGTCGACTACCTACAGTTGTTGCCCGTGCAACCAGCGCAGCGTTTCAACGAGCTGATGAACTGTGCCGATGTCCACCTGCTGACCCAGCGGCCCGAAGCGGCCGATCTGGTGATGCCGTCGAAGTTGACCGGTATGTTAGCGACCGGCAGAGCTGTGATCGCCAGCGCCGCACCCGGCACTCAGATCGCCAACGTGGTCGCAGGCCACGGAATAGTTGTCTCCCCTGGCGATGGCACAGCGATCGCGATTGCCGTCGTCGAGCTGTCGCGCGATCCCGAGCGATGCACAAAGTTAGGAGCCGCCGCGCGACGCTATGCAGTCGAACACCTCAGTCGCCAAACCATCTTGAGCCAGCTCGAGCTCGACCTTGCCGAGCTCGTTGGTGTTCCGGAAGGACAACAGACACCGAGCCCCGCCGCCGTGCCCAACACAATACCCGACGGGCCACAGTTGGCGCCGCATTTCGCCCATTTCTCAAAGTCGCCGCCACGAGATACTCCGGTCGCGCCGCGGTCGTAGTGGGACAGGGGGCAACTTCGCACGACGAGCGATTGTCGTGGGTTGGGTTTGCGCGACTGTTCCGCCTCAGCTAAAAGTTGCGTTTCACTATCGAAGTTCAAGATAGTGGCGACACCCACGCGGCGACGCAAGAAAATCGGGATGAAGTACCATTTTGAGTCCTCAAAAAAACAAGTACGCATACAAGTACGCAGCGCAAGCAATCGGGGAAAGCCGATGATAGCAACCCGACCACCGAGCGAGAACAAACCAGCGGTACAGACCAGCGTCTAAGTCGCTGCCGCCATGACCCAACTGGCCAAAAATAACGCTCGAACTCCCCCAGGCGGTACGCTAGATTGAGGGGTCGCTGGGAACCTTGTTGGCGAGGGGCTCGGCCGATGAATGATGTGAATTTTGGACGACCGAAAATGACGCTTATTGACGCAAATCCCCCGATTTTTGCACGCCCGACGCGGCCGAAACCGCTTGTTTTGCAGACTCAAACGCAAATCGGAGGATGCAAAAATCGCCGATTTTTG